>CAZEWU010000021.1:0-10929 GCA_964516155.1 uncultured Caldisericota bacterium | reverse complement strand
CTCGACCTGGTCGGGAGGGTAGAGCCCGGCGACCGGCGGCAGGTTGCCAAACCCGAGATGATCGCGGATCGGCAGATACGTCGCAGGATGCAGCCGGGGACTGAAGGAATCGCCGTTTCCCAGGAAATCCTTGCCGAAGTCGAGGATCAGGTTCGTACCGTTGTATTGCAGACGGGTCTTGCTCCCGCCGATCTCATTTACTGCACCGTAAAACGTCAATTTGACAGACATTCTTCCTCCTACTATATGGTTACCGGCAGGTGGTTCGCACATACCGATGAATGTATCGAAAGTTTTGTATTATAAGCGTTTCTTTCCCCTGCGCAAGATGCGCGCAGAGAAGACCGGCCATTGCAAACGCCCGGCCATTGACTAAACTGTCAAGCTAAGGTCGGCAGGAGGCGGCGTGTGGCGGGTACCGCCCGAAACCAGCCCGTCTGGGACTGTTTTCCCTTGGCCTTGGTGTGAGTGAAGCTGGGTAAATCCGCAAGCGGAGGAAGAAATGGCGAAGGTCGTTCTGGAAAACGTGACAAAGCGATTCGGCAAAGTCGTCGCTGTCAATAATGTGTCGCTGGTGGCCGAAGATAAGGAATTCCTTGTCCTGCTGGGTCCTTCCGGCTGTGGAAAAACGACAACATTGCGCATGATCGCCGGCCTCGAAGAAGCCGATGAAGGCAGGGTCATTATCGGAGACGACGTCGTCAATGACGTTCCGCCGGCAGCGCGGGATATTGCCATGGTGTTTCAGAACTATGCCCTTTATCCGCAGATGACGGTGCGCGACAACATCTCCTTTGGTCTCAAGCTGCACAAGGTCCCGAAAAAGGAGATCGACGACCGCGTTGCAGAGGTCGCCCAGATGCTCGGTCTGCAGGATTATCTCAAGCGCGTCCCCAAAGAACTGTCCGGTGGCCAGCGTCAGCGTGTGGCTCTTGCGCGTGCGGTCGTGCGCAAGCCCAAGGTCTTCCTGATGGACGAGCCCCTTTCCAACCTGGATGCAAAGCTGCGGGTCCAGACCCGTGAGGAGCTTATCAGGCTGCACCAGACGCTTGGTGTCACGACGATCTATGTGACGCACGATCAGGTCGAGGCGATGACGCTCGGTTCGCGCGTTGCCGTGCTGGAGAATGGATTCCTGCGCCAGGTCGGCAAGCCGCGTCAGGTCTATGACAATCCGTCCAACAAGTTCGTCGCCGGATTCGTCGGGACGCCGCCGTGCAATTTCGTTCCCGTCACGCTGGTCGAGACGTCGACCCTGGAACTTCAGGTACAGGATCTGCACGTGAAGCTTTCCCCCGATCAGGAGGCGAAGGCACGCCTGGTGCCCGCAGGGTCCTACACGTGGGGCGTACGTCCGGAGGATCTACTGATCAGCGGACGGACCAAGGCGCCGGAATTCTCTTTTGACTTTGATGCCGTGATCACGTTCATCGAGATGATGGGCAGCGAGACATATATTCATGCAAAACTTGCCGGAGCGGCAGTCGTCGTGCGCGCAAGCAGCGCCTTTGAGTACAATCAGGGCGAGACGGTCCATCTGGTCGTCAACGTCGCACGGACGCATCTCTTTAACACCGAGACCGGCGAAGCGGTGTTTTAGTCTTCTCTGGTTTCTGAAGTTCACCGACCCCGCCCCGCCGTTCATCGGCGGGGTTTTGCTATAATACTCTGAGCAACAGTTGCAAAAGGAGCGCTGACACATGATACAACTTCAACGGATCAAGGCACTGACACGGCTGATGGCGGAAACATCCATGGATGCCCTCATCATAGGGCCCAACACCGATCTCACCTATCTGACGGGGCTGAGTCCCCTGTCGGACGAACGGTTCAAGGCGCTGGTCGTCCTGCAGGACGGGCGGTTCTTCCACATCTGCCCGGAACTGTATGAAGAGGAAACGCGTGAAGCACTTGGCGCAGGGACGGACATCTTTGTCTGGAGCGACACGGATGGGTTTCTGGGCGCTGCGGAGGCCGCCGGCCGGAAGTACCGGCTGGACGGCCTGACCATCGGAGTCAACGACGCCGTCCGGGCCGTGGACCTCCTGAGCCTGAATGCGGTGGTCCCGGCGCGGTTCGTGAACGGCGGCGGACCCCTGGAGCAGGTGCGGGTATGCAAGGGTCCGGAGGAACAGGATGCTCTGCGCACGGCCGCCCGGCTGGCCGATGAAGTTGCCGCCGGGATCCTTCCGTTCATTCATCCAGGCGCGGTCGAGGGGGAGATCCGGAAGAAGATCGGGGAGCTGTTCGCCGCCAGGGGAGTGCCGGAGCTGGCGTTCGAGACGATCGTCGCCTCGGGCCCCAACAGCTCGCGGCCTCACTATAACGGCGGCGGCAGGGTCATCACAGATCACGACGTCGTGATCCTGGATTTTGGGTGCCGCTATCACGGCTACTGCTCGGATACCTCGCGCACCATCTTTGTCGGTGAACCGACGGAGGAACAGCGCCGTGTGTATGACATCGTCCTGCAGGCCAACCTGGCCGGCGAGCGGGCTGCCCGCCCGGGCGTCACCGCCGGGGAAGTAGACAAGGCTGCGCGGGACGTCATCAAAGCCGCCGGTTACGGCGCTAACTTCCTCAACCGCACAGGCCACGGGATCGGCATGGCCGGCCACGAGGCTCCTTACATCAAAGAGGGTAATGATATGGTATTGCAGGAAGGCATGGCCTTCAGTGTCGAGCCGGGCATCTACCTGGCGGGGCGTTTCGGCATGCGCGTCGAAGACATCGTCCTCATCAGCGGCGGCAAAGCCGAAGTCCTGAACACGTCACGCAAGGACATGATCGTTCTGTAAGAAGCCCCGGCATCGTCGGTCCGTCCAGAGCCCCGGGAACGGGGCTCTCTTCCTGTAAAGGGCAGTGTGCTTGCTCCTGCTTCTCCTGACGGCAATTTACTCAATGATGCTACAACAGGAACCGGCAGCGTCGCAGGGTCGGGTGCGCCGGGACGACCGTCGTTCATGTCCTGGCCTATGACGAGGCCATGCGCGTCGTGACAAACCTGCTCAACGGGTGGCCGGAGGAAACGGCCTGACGCAAGGAAGATGGCTGACCATTCGTATTATGCTGCGGCAAGACATGGCAGGTACGTGATCGACGCACCGTGCCTGTAACATCGTCACGGGATGTCTGTAACGTGACGGTGACAAGGAAAGCTGGTCAGGATGAGTGGTCCAGCCTGTGGTCAGTCGCTTGGTGTCGAGAGACCGATCAGCGGGGCGGTCACGTGTGCCGTTCTGACCTGGCCGGCGGACGTCGGCTTCCGGACCTCGATCGTGGTGTCGTACTCCATGTAATGGGGACAGGACACGGTCACGGTATGCGTGCCATAGGTAACGGCGATGGTGACAGGCGTCTTCCCGGCGGCATGGCCGTCGATGGTCACAGTGGCACCAGAGGGCGTGCTGGTGACCAGCAGGTTTCCCCGGGCGGGGGCGGTGAACTTGCCGGTCGTGCCGGTGCCGACCGTTGTGACGGTGGGCGCTGTCGCAGCGCGGACATAGGCGCCGGACACCCATCCTGTCAGGGCGGCCTGACCGTTCACGTCATAGCAGCGGACGTTCCACCACGGCGTTGACCCGACCATGGCGGGGCTGCCGGAAAGCACGCGGGCGCGTTCCGCCGGTTCAAGATACCCGAGGACCGCCTTGTCAGTCCCTGCGCCCTTCCGGACGTGCAGGCGCTCAGTCGATGCGATCCAGCTGCCGGACTGAAAACCCGAAGTCGTCACCGGTGGCGTGACCGGTGCCGGCGATGCGTGCGACGGCGTCATCGGTGCGCTGGGAGTGACGGCTGTACTGGACGGCGCAGGCGCCGGTTTCACGGCAGGAGACGGCTTGACCACGGACGGCGTTGTCACCGATGGCGTAACAGAGGGAGCGGCCGAAGGGGTCGCAGACGGTGTGACGACAGCTGCCGTGCTGGGGGAGGCAGATGGTATGTCAATGACAGGACGGGCGTTCCCCGACTGATGCAGCATGATGAAAACGGCTGCAGCGATGCTGAGCGCGGCGATGGCGATACCCAGACCCCAGCGTGTCTGATCGTGTTCCGGGGGTGTCGGTGCAGCGACGGGTTCTTCCTGCTCCTGCTGTTCCGGCTGCGGTGTCTGCGCCGATTCTTCCGCCTGTGGCGGCGTGACTGACGTGGGGTCTTCCGGTCCGGGGACTGTTTCTTCAGCAGCCGTCTCCTCCGGCGGCAGGGGCGTGTCCGCAGTATCGAACGCAGACTCCAGCAGATAATGCAGACGCGGTGGACGTCCATGGGGCAGGTGTTCCTCGATCCACCCCCTGATCATGTCCCGCCGTCCGACATTGGTGCCCTTATCCTGGTCGACGGTATAGACGCGCACGATCTCAGCGTCCGTCGGCCCTGCCATGACTGCAGCGGTCGTGCCGTCCTGCCGCAGGCTGATCCCGTGGATGGCGGGCGCAGTGATATGCAGGTGCAGCTGCTGGCCCTGCAGGTCCATGCTCCACAATCCCAGGCCGCCGCTTTCGGCCGGCGCAATGATCCACAGAGACCCTGGGCCGGCCGCGACCTCCTCGATTGATGAGAACGTCGTCGTCAGGACTGTGCGGGTGCCATTTGTCACATCGGCGATGACCCACGTATTGCCCGCCTTGCCGGCGACCAGGAGACGCCGGTCGATTATACTCAGCCAGCAGACATCATCCCAGGGCTCTCCGACCTCGGTCGGTGCGCCGGTTGCCGTGTTCACCAGCTGGACATGGACGAGTCCGTCCCGTCCGGTGACGGCGCACAGCAGGCTGCCGGATGCGGTCCATGCCGTCGCTCCCAGCAGGACGCGTTGTCCGGTGACCAGCGATCCCTCGCGTCCATCCATTGTGATGACGAGGGCGACCTGGGATCCCCGGCGTTCCAGTCCTACCACCGCCACAGCGTCCCCAGCCGGCGACCAGCGTGGGAAGCCGGGCAGGACAATAGACCCGGCAATGGGCGAAAGGTCGGCGTCTTCCTTGCCGGCGACGAACAGGGAGAAGACAGACAGGTTGGCCCGGGGCGCATGTTCATCAATGGACAGGACGCCCACAGAGGGATCCCCGGCGATCACGCAGAGCCTGCCGCCGTCGGGAGACCAGGACATACCGTACACGCCGGTGAGGGGGCCGGCAAGGATCCGTACGGCCTGTCCCGGCAGAGTGAAGATACAGACGCGCCGTTCCTGGCCGCTGACTGCTACAAAGGCGCCGTGCCGTCCATCAGGGGATGGCTGCGGACGCTCAAGCGGTTCCATGCCGAAGGTGTCAAACTGATCCGGCAGGACAAACTGCCAGACACCCTGTTCATGGTCGCGGCGGAAGACATCGCGTCCTACGCTGCAGTACAGTCCTGAGGCTGCCTCCTGCGTATGACCACCGTTTGATTCGGTATCCATTACTTTTCGCCTCCCTCAGGCCGACCAATATATATTGTCAACTTTACATGATACCTGCTTCCCGCTGACAATCAACCGACCGGCAGATCCGGCAGAAAAATGGAAAGTCTGCCATCCGCCGGAATCATTCTCCTCATATGATATGATCGCTGTGGAAAGCAACGTAGGGTCGCGCTGCACAGCGGGAACATGGACGGGCCGGTGTGTCGTGGTATACTTGTGACATTTCCGGCCCCGGAAAAGAGGGAGCGTGGTATGGCGTCCGAAAACATGAAGTATACTTCATCTGACCGTCGTTCATCGGCTCACAGGCTCCTGAACCGGCAGTCAGTCGCCCAGGCGGCGATCCTGCTCAGTATCCTGGGTCTGCTCAGCAAGGGTATTGGTTTTGTCCGCGAGGTCGTCATCGCCCGCCAGTTCGGGGCGACCTGGCAGACTGATGCGTTCCTTGTCGGCATGATGGTCCCCAATCTGGTACTGGGTCTGGTTGCCGGCGGACTGACCACGCTGATCATCCCCTGGTATGTCGGACACCGCAGGGAGGACCCGGAACGGGCCCGTGTCCTGGTAAACCAGGTCGCGGTTGTCTGGGGGACGGTTTTCGCCATCGTGTGCGTCGGCGTCTGGATCTGGGCTCCGCAGCTGGTTCATCTCTTTGCCAGCGGTTTCACGGGCGCCCGCCTGACCCTGGCTATCCGTGTGACGCGCCTGCTGGTCCCCATGGGCTATATGGTCATCCTGAGCGGTCTGTGCACGGGCCTCCTGCAGGCCGAGAGCAGCTTCCTTCTGCCTCTCCTGTGGACCGTCATCGGCAACGCTTCCATCGTCGTCTGCCTGCTCCTGTTCTCCACCCGTCTGGGCATTCATGCCTGGACGCTGGGCGAAACGGTGTGGGCCTTTGTCGGCTTTGTGCCGCTGGTCATCGTGCTCGTGCGCCGGTACGGCATGTTTCGCCACTTCGACCTTGCCCATATCGACTGGCCCGCCCTGCGGCAGTTTGCCGCACTGCTCCTGCCCCTCATTCTGGCCGGCGGTGTTTCCAGTCTGAACACGGTCGTGGACCGCTGGGTCGCCTCGCGCCTTCCCGTGGGATCCATCTCGGCCATCAACTATTCAGGACGTGTCTGGGGGATCCCGATCAGTCTGATGTCCGGGCCCATCGCCACGGCTATCTTCCCTTCGCTGGCGGCCCTGGCCGCGGACAAAGCCAGCCTGCGCATCCTGCATAACAAGGTGCGTCATACGGCCGCGTTCATCGCATGGATTATGATCCCCTGCTCGGCGGGCCTTATCGTCCTTGCCCAGCCAATCGTGCGCCTGCTGTTCCAGCGCGGCGCCTTCACGGCGGGAGCGACGATGCTGACGGCGGCCTGCGTCCAGATGTATACCCTGGGACTCCTGGGCCAGGCGCTCATGCCCATCCTGCAGCGTGTCTTCTACTCCTTTGAAGACACGGTGACCCCTCTGCTCGTAGGGATCGGGATCGTAGGCGCCAATATGACGGGCAATATCATCCTGAGCCGGTACATGGGCGCCGCAGGCATCGCCCTGGCGACCTCCATCACTGTCGCTCTGGGGTGCGTCCTCTATGCAGCGCTGATGCGCCGTTTCTTCCGTCAGGAGGACCGGAGTACCCCGGCTTATCCCCTGATGCGCGAACTGGCCAAGACCCTGCTGGCCACGATCCCGGTCGCCAGCATTGCCTGGGTGGGGCAGACCTGGCTCAGATCCGAGGCGGCCTTCCTTCCGCTTGCTGTCAAGACGATCGCAGTCGTGGTTGCAGCAGCCTTTGTCTACGCTCTCTGCAGCGCCATACTGCACATCGATGGGTGGAGAACGGTTCGGGGCAGATTGGTACGACACCACGATACAGAGAAGACCGACAAGGACCTCGCAGCATCAGAAAAGTCATAAGTTCGTCAGAAAGTTCCGTCTATTTCACCATCAGACGGGACTTTCTTTGTTGAAGTGATGCCGGAACCGGGTCAAAAGCTGAAAACGTCTACCTTGCCGGTTCTCTCACTCCTTTGGAAGTCTGAGCAGATCATCCTGTGAAGTGCTGTCAGGGTTCGACCGTACGTATTTTTCTCCTCTGGAACTGATTTCCGGGATCAGGGTGCGATAGGGAGAAATATCTACGGCGATCGTTTTGGGGTTTGCTTCCACGTAATCATGAATGTATTCCTTCGTGTGGTAGCATGACCATTGATCAATGTAGATCTCATCAATCTCCAGAAGATCATCGGAGTCCATGCGCCCTGATTTCATTTTGAGCTTTGTCGCGTACATCATATGAGATACACCTCCTTGGGTGATAAGTATGAAAAGAACAAATCCGCTTGCGAGAGCATATTTTATTCAGGAATAATCTGAGTCAGACCGTCTTCAACAGCAATTCCGTACTCTCTAGCTATTTGACCGATCATAACCCCGAATATTCCTCTTAATTCTCCAATGGCAGATGTGAAAATCCAATTATCAATATTTCCGCCCTGAGAGGCGTATTTCCTGAAGTTCTCCCTATCAGGACATTTACTGAGAAACTTATTGCAAGCATTTCTCATAGCCCTTATATAAGAGCTCAATTTCGATTTATCACTAGTTTTCGACAACTCAGAAGTTAAGTAGTTTTTAATGTCCGTAACAGAAATGATGCATGGATAAACGGATTCATACTCATATGCTGAGTATAATACCCGTCTTGGTTCCAGAAAGACAATTATACTTCTTGCAATTCTTCGCTCGGATTCAGGGGGATTCCATGAAATTCCAAAGAAAGGGCAGCTTATACCGGTTAATCTATTCCCCATTTCTGTAAACTTCATCTTACACCTCCATACATATTTTATCGCCTCTTCATTCTAGAGTCAATGCATTCGAAAAAGCGTATGAATAGTAGCTTTCAATATAAAGATAGGCCTCAAGAAGTTTGTACATGGCTATCTTGAACTGCACCTTGGAGTTTTCCATGACAAGGAAAAATGGTTTACGGCGATCGTTTCAGGATGATTATCGGGTCATACAACTATACTATCGCTTGACAGCACTAACGTATATCGTTACTATGGTGGCATGATTGATTCCTTTGCTGACGAGGAAACAAAGAAAGTCTGGAACAGGAATGTTTCCAGGAAGCTGTCCCCTGATGTACAGCATGTCGGACTCCGGAAACTCCAGATGATCGATGGTGCCACGTCGGCAAAAGATCTGAACACTCCGGGGAACCACCTGGAGAAGCTTCAGGGAAAGAGAAAAGGACAGATGAGCATTCGGATCAATGACCAATGGAGAGTTTGTTTTTGCCTTGAGAATGGTCACGCCACCGATGTTTCAATTGATGATTATCATTGAAGGGAGATAGACGAATGAAGAAACTATCAATGGCTACACCAGGAGAGATTCTGAATGAGGAATTTCTCAAATCATATGATATCAGTGCATATCGGCTTGCACACGATACAGGAATGTCCCAGACACGTGTTTCAGAGATCATCAGAGGAAAGCGCAGCATTACGCCGGAAACCGCCCTGCGTCTCGCACGCTATTTCAACACATCTGCTGATTTCTGGCTGAATCTGCAGAGGCGTTACGATCTTTGCTGCGTAGACGATGCTACCTTGAAGCAGATACACAAGATTCCGACGCTCATGTCGATTGTTGCATCGGGCAAGAAAAGTTCCAGGACCAGGGCAGGTCATGACCCAGACGTGTCGCGGCTGAAGACTCTTCGGACGACATGATCGTACCTCCGGAGCAGGAGTATAGCCGGAGGAACAGAAAGGTGGTGTACACGATGTCGATGACGGAATTGTCACTGAAGAAGGCGTTCATGCTGATCGAGCCGGGGCCGGTGATCCTGGTCACGACGAGCGACGGGGGCCGGAACAACATCATGACGATCTCTTGGCACATGGTGATGGATTTTACTCCGCGGATCGCCCTGACGACCGGTCCGTGGAACTATTCATTCCATGCTCTCATACATACCCGGGAATGCGTCCTCGCGATCCCGACCGTCGACCTGGCTGAGAAGGTGGTCGCTATCGGCGACTGCTCCGGCGCGCACGTGGACAAGTTCAAGAAATTCGCGTTGACGCCCCTGCCGGCCACTGATGTCAAAGCTCCGCTCATCGCCGAGTGCCTTGCCTGCCTGGAATGCCGGGTGACGGATTATCTCAAGCCGCAGGGCATCGTCCTGCTGCAGGGAGTACGCGCCTGGATCGACAACGGACGAAAAGAGCGCCGGACCTTCCATGCCAACGGCGACGGCACCTTTGTTGTGGACGGGAGCACGATGAACCTTCGCAGTCTGATGGAAGACAAGCTGCCGCCCGGTGTCTGATGCGGGACCTCCTTCCGCGCGATGAAGCGCCGCATGTCCTGGCTGTGGGGTACCCGATATCCTCAGATTAAACAATAGAGGACCCCTTTTCCGAAAAGGATCTGTAAAAGCTGCCAATAGAGCGAGAAGCGCAGGAATACAGGCTTCTGCCGGACCGACCTGACCTCCGTTGAGCTCGTCTGGTTATTTTTTGGATTTCTGTATACTGCTTAGTGTAAGATATTGCGTGTTATTTGACACAGTAGTTGAAATGAGGCATGGTCATGTTAAGAGAAAAAGATGTGTTCTTTGAGAAAAAGGAACCATGGTCTCTTGCTAAGGATCAGCTTCTGCGGTGCTGTCTGAGATCGTACTTTCAAAGAATCTGCTTTACCGGGAGCCCCCTTCTCTATGCTGATCTCTTCGCGGGGAAAGGGCGATTTGATGATGGGCAGGATGGTTCTCCATTGACAGCGCTGAAAACAATGAAGGAATGCTGTCAGCGCATGCAGAGCGGCCATCCCGTGGTAGAGGCGCGTTTTATTGAGTCGCAGTACGCTTCTGAACTGAAAGCGAATCTGTCTGACTATCATTGTGCCGGTGTCATCTCTGACAATCGTGAGGACGCGATAGCCAACCTGCTGGCGGGAAGAAACAGCTGGAATGTCTTCCTGTATCTGGACCCCCGGGGAATCAGGAATCTAAGATACAGCCTTCTCATCGAGCTTGCAATGTACTGTTTTGCCAGTGTAGAGCTTCTTATAGTATTGAATTCGTTTGAGTTCATACGCGCAGCATCCAGGGTCTTCGGGTCGGACAAGAAGGTCAGAGAGCTCGACAAGATCATTGGCGGCGGCCTGGCCGAGAGTCAGCCGATGCTGTCGGATGCATCCGAGGATCTTCTCATGGAGATCGCCGGAGGAGACTATTGGGAAGAGATCGTACATGATTACTGCGATGACCGTATAGATAGTTACCAGGCGGAAAAACGTTTCGCAGCAGGATATGCCGGCCATCTCGCGCGCAACTACCAGTACGTTCTCAACGTGCCGGTTTCATTCAGAGGCAAGGATCATTCAGACTACCGGATGATCCATGCGACGAACTCTTCAGATGGATGTCTGTCCATGTACAAGACGGTCTGCAAAAGAAAGGACGCTTCAGACAGCGGTAAGGGAGGGCTTCTTCCGGGGATCCCGGACAGTGC
>CAZEWU010000020.1:0-11134 GCA_964516155.1 uncultured Caldisericota bacterium | reverse complement strand
AGATAGTCTGCCCCGTCTTGCTCGGCTGCCGTCGCTTCAGCTACAGAAGAGACGGAGACTCCGACGATCTCGTCGTTTCCGGCAATGCGGCGGACCGCGCGGGCCGGAAGGTCGTGCTGCCCAACGTGTACGCCGGCGGCATCGACTGCCAGCGCTATGTCCGCGCGGTCGTTGATGATCAACGGGACATGATAACTGTCAGTCAGCCGCTTGATCCTCATCGCGGTCCGATAGAACTCCTGCGAGGAGGCCGTCTTTTCCCGCAGCTGGACGAGGGTACTTCCGCCCTGCAGTGCCTGATCGACTGCCTGCTCCAGCGTCGGCGTGCTCATCAGACTGCGGTCAGTAACAAGGTAAAGGCTGTAATCGATTTCAGGCTTCATGAATCTTTGCCCTCTGTCTGAGTGTCTCAGCGTTCAACTTGCTGATTTCATCGAAGATAGCAACATGAAAACTGCCGTTTCCTCCTCCGGCTCCGATGCTTTCCTCCGCAAGTTCGCCTGCGATTCCCATGCAGAGGATCCCTCCTGCCGCTGCGACGAGAGCTCCGTCTGTAGCAGCTCCGCAGAAAGCGCCCGCCAGAGAGGTACACATGCATCCCGTCCCCGTTACATTGCGGAGCGACGCCGTCCCATTTTCGATGTAGATGGTACGTTGTCCGTCTGAGACAATATCTGTTGCTCCTGTGATCGCCGTCACGCAGCCGAACTGCGCCGCCGCCTCTTCCGCGACGTTTCGCTCGGTCTCCCTGCTGCTGTTCTGATCAGTCTCGGAGGCATCAACGCCCCTGGCGGCAGGATGAAGCCCCGCGACAAAACGGATCTCAGACATGTTTCCGCGCAGAATGGCAATCCTGACCTGCTGCAGCAACTGCATG
Organism: uncultured Caldisericota bacterium; assembly: GCA_964516155.1. Lineage (GTDB taxonomy): Bacteria > Caldisericota > Caldisericia > Cryosericales > Cryosericaceae > Cryosericum. The sequence goes on along the minus strand of CAZEWU010000020.1, from coordinate 10,257 downwards.
ACCGTCTGGTTCCGCAGGGTCGATATGCCTGCGCCTACGGGATCGAGGATAACGGGGATGTGAAGCTCGTTGGCTTTTTTCCCGGCGGCAAACATGGACGTTACCGTTCTGCGGTCCAGCGTCCCAATGTTCAGAACGAGTGCCGATGAAAGGGCGGTGATGGTTTCCACCTCGTCGATATCATCAGCCATGATGGGAGAAGCGCCAATGGCAAGGACGATATTTGCGCAGTCGTTGACCGTGACATAATTGGTGATGTGGTGGATGAGAGGCTTCTTCTCACGGACGGCTTTCAGGTTTTTCACAATATTCTCGATCATGATTGCGCTCCCGAGTTCAATGAACTTTTTTGAAGATTCCGGTTCTTCCGGATGTTCCGGAGAACAGCGTAGACTGCAGCTGTTACCAGCATCGACGGCACAGTCGATCCAACGGGGAGGTCCAGCTTCACAAAGAGATAATAAGCCGCTGTACCAAGGACTGCCGAGAAAATGCCGATGGTGTTGAAAGCAGTCGCCGACCGGTCGGCGTGAAAGGCGAAGTAGTCCAGAAGAATGACTGTAAATACCGGTGCAAAAATCGAACCGATCGCGTAGAGGAAATTTTTGTACTGTTCCATCGGAAAAAAGAGTGCAATCAGCGTTCCCAGTGCCGATAACAGAAGGATCAGCAGTCGTCTGGGAATTTTTGACGTAATATTCAGAAGAGACATGACCGCTGAATACACGTCCAGATATGTTGTCGTTACCGTTGAAAGCACTACCACAAGCAGCCCGGCGACACCGATGCCAAGGCGCAGGATGACCGTGGCGATATCCGATGATCCCGTGAACAGGGCCATGACAAGTCCGGCGATGTACATGAAAGAACTGCCGATAAAATAGCCGAGGAAGCTTCCCCAGAAACTTGCTGCCGCACTGCCCGCCTGTCTGGTATAGTCTGAAATCATCGGCAGCCATGTCAGCGGCATGACGATGCTCAATTCCAGAGCTGCACCGGTCGAAAGCGTTGCAGCGGCGCTTCCCGTGCCGTATGACAAGACCGGATTCCGGTTGCCGGTCGCCAGTCCAAGGATCAGCAGGCAGAGGACAAAAAGCAGAACGACCGCTGCGTTGTTGAGCGTATTACCGCCTCTGTCGGCGATAAGAGCCCAGGCTGCAACGATAATGCCTACGATCACGATGAACAGCGAAAAGGAGGTGAAGCCGGAGAGCTTTGACGTTATTGCATTGAGAGATGCAGCGCACTGGATAAGCATGATCGCCGTCCATCCGATCAGCTGAACAACATTGGCTGCAGCGATCAGCCAGGAGCCATACCGGCCGAATGCCATACGGCTGGCGATCAGGGACGGTTTCTTCTCCCGGAATCCGATGAGGCCCGTCAATGCCAGGAGCAGACAACCGATAAGATGGCCGGCCAGGATCAGGAGAATTCCCCGAGACAGTCCCAGAGAGGCAAAGAGTCCGCCCGTCATGATCTCTGCAAGCGAAATTGCAGCCCCGGCCCAGAGGTTAAAAAGGCTGAAAGCGCCAAGCTTTTTCCCGTCAGACATCAGGGAATCCTGCGGCCCGGTAGAGGTCGTAGAAATGATGGGTCGGCCCACAGCCCTTTCCAATAGCAAGCGCATGCTGAATAGCTGTTGTCACGTATGCCTTTGCCCGGGTCACCGCCTCTTCCAGCGGGAACCCCAGCGCAAGGTTGGAAGCGATGGAGGAGGAGTAGGTGCACCCGGTGCCGTGGGTATTTTTGGTATGGATGCGTTCTGCGGTGAAGTAATGGAAGGCTTTGCCGTCATACAGGACGTCCAGCGCGTCGCCGGCAGCGTGCCCGCCTTTCACCAGCACACTCTTCGGGCCGAGTTCGCAGATGCGTTTTGCCGCCTGCTCCATTCCGCCGGGTGAAGTTATCTGAAATCCTGCGATGCGCTCGGCTTCGGGAATATTGGGAGTGAGGACATCTGCAAGCGGCAGTATCCTCTGAATCAGCGTACCGATGGCATCTGGATCCATCAGGGGACAGCCGTTTTTGGCGATCATCACGGGGTCGATCACAACATGCTGCGGTCTGTACTCTGTGAGCTTCCGCTCAACAGCCTCCATGCAGCAGGAATGCGACAGCATGCCCACCTTGACGGCGTCCGTCCCGATATCTTCAAAGACCGCGTCAATCTGTTCCTCGATCAGCTGAGGAGAGACGTCCTGAACGTCTATGACGCGAAAGGTATTCTCGGCGACGACTGAGACGATCACGCTCATGCCGTAGACACCGTGGGCCGCAAAGGTTTTGAGATCGGCCTGGATGCCGGCGCCGCCGCTGCAGTCTGAGCCGGCGATTGCCAGAACTTTTTTCATGGTTTTCTCCTTATAAAACAAAAAAGGCACCTGCCAATAAGCGGGTGCCTTGTCATTTATCTCGTCTATTTGCTTCCCTACGACAGTATGAGCTGACAGGTTCAAAGGGTCAGGTTTCAGCCTTCTCAACTCCGAAGAGTTCCCCCGCATAATCTTACAATGTGTATGATATCACATTACGTCATGAGAGCAACCATCCTCCTGAATCTTACCCGTGAAGCCGGATGGTCTGGTTGTTGGCAAGAAGCGTGACCAGGTCGCCGAAGCGTTCCACGTACCGTTCCGCGTGCTCCGTATGGAGAGGGTAAACATGTGCGGGAGCAAGTTCCTCGACGATACGGAACAGGTCTTCCTGCGGCGCATGTCCGGAGGCGTGGATGTGGACGGAATCCATCCCTGCAAGCTGCAGCCAGCGGGCGAGACGTTCCTGGCTCCAGTGCATCTCCTCATTGAATGCTTCTGCCGAGGAATGAATGTAGAGAGAACCGGGCCCCGGACGCAAGTCACACAGCTCCTGAATGTCCCAGTAACCCAGGGAAAGCAGATATTCAGACTGATGGGCCGTGACCTCTGCTGCGCGAACGATACGCGGGCAGGAGCCGTTCAGAACGTCTTCGACTGCGTCGCGTCGTTCCTGAGCGTCCAGGGCGTCAGGATCTGTTCCGGCAAAGCGCAGAAGGGTACTGCGGGCCCAGTCCTGTTTGACGTCTCCCTTATCATAAGTCCCGCTGCCGCCGCGCTTGACGTAGAGGACGACGGAAGGATCGTTCAGATCGATCGTGGAATATCCGGCCTGCTGCGCCCGCTGGACGATGAAGGCATCCCGCGGGACCATCCCCAGCTTGCGACCGGTGGCATGAGCGACACGCTGAAAAGTCATGAGACGGTCCAGGTCTTTCATCCCGAAGTCGGCCAGGATCAGGCCGGTCGCTTTTGCTGCTTCTTCCAGAGACTTCTGTTCGACTTCCTGTTCCGACCAGAAGGCGAAACGGCGGTGGAATGCCGGTTCCAGAGGTTCCTCCTGATGGTCGGCGCGGAGGTTTGTTCCCTCGATAAGGACCGCGTCCGGGTGAAGAGTGGCAAGAACCGCGATCGTCTCATGGGTGACGCGGCCTTTACGGCCGTGAAAGCGGAGATCGCCGGTATAGACCGCCGTACCGCCGTCATATTCGATGAAATATGCACAGGCGCCGGGAATACTGTGGTCGACCGGGTATGCCGTCACACGGCAATCCGGGAAGCCAACGGATCCCTGAAGCTTGTGCAGTGTCCGCTGCCCGTGTTTGTTGGCTCCAAGGTTGGGGCGCAGGATAAAATCGGAGATGCTGTTCTCGGGTCCGGCGCTGAACTGGCTTTCTTCGACGGCGTTCAGGACAGCCGCCGTCACCGGCGTGGCATAGAGAGGGATAGTTTCATCCAGAAAGGAGATGGCGCCCGTATGATCAACATGGGCGTGCGTGATGAAACAGGCGCTGATACCTCCGGTTTCCTTCAGGCTTTCCGCAAGCGCAGGCTGCGTTGTCCGCAGCAGTTCCATGAGGTCGGAACGGTACAGGCGCAGTTGCGGCAGGAGACCGGTAGAGAGATAATCCGTGAGTCCGGCAGACGTGCGCGGCGTGAGGAATTCTTCAAAATATGCGCCCATTGTTGCGTAGTTGAGCCCGAAATCAAAGAGGAGACGCGTGGCGCGCGGACCCTCCCCCGCCTCGAACAGCATCTTGGTGCCGCCGATGGTCGTTGCACCGTCAAGAAGTGTGAACTGAGCCATGGCCCCTTTCCAGGCAGGAGGTCAGCTCTGTGGCTGAAAATCGGAAAACGAGCCGAGCTGCCTCAACTTTTCCAGTAGCACGTAATCAGTCAGATCGATTCCAAGCGGGGTGACGCTGATATAATTTTCCTGAACAGCGTTGACGTCCGTTCCCTGCTGCTTGATGGAAGGAACTGTGCCACCCAGCCAGTAGATAGGATTACCAAATTGGTCCTGGCTGACGGTTACGCGGTGGGCGTACCGGCGGCGTCCCTGGTGTGCCAGCCGGACTCCGCGGACATCTGCAAGCGGACAGTTCGGTGCGTTGATATTGAGATACAGGCTGCCGATAAAAGGATCACTGAATGTTTTTGCAAGAGATTGGTTGATGGTGATGAGTTTCGGGATCAGAGGAAGCAGTTTCTGCATGAACCAGAGAATCGGCTCGAAATTAAATCCTGATGCAATGTCCTGTGGAAATGCCGTCGAGAACGCGATGCTGGGGTAGCCGGACATGAATGCTTCGTAGGCGCCGGAAACAGTTCCGGAATAGGGAAGATCGTCTCCCAGGTTGTCTCCCTGATTGATGCCGGAAAAAACGATGTCAACTTTTTCCTTGACGAGTTCGTCGATCCCGAGCATCATGCAGTCGACGGGGGTTCCTGAGACTTCCCACGCCTCTACTCCCGGACGGACGTACTCTGCGACCCTGTTCGCCCGTAATGGCTTGTGCATCGTGAGAGAGTGCCCGACGGCACTCTGGGGAGAAGCCGGGGCGACGACGGAGACTGTATGCTCAGGAGGGATTGCGCCAACAAGAGCCTGGCTCCCCTTTGCCCACAGACCGTCGTCATTCGTAATCAAAATGTGCATACCATCTCCTCAAGCATAGTATTCATAGCGATTGTGTGACCGACTTGCAAGCCATGCGACAAGGATGCCGAACAGAAAGCCCCCGACGTGCGCCCACACGGCTACGCCCTGGGCAATGCCGAAAGTTCCCTGGAAGAGCTGCATGATGAACCAGAGTCCGAGAAAAAGCCAGGCGGGAAGGCGGATGGTGGTAATGAAGATGAAGAAGACGAGAGTCTGGACCTTGGCGCGCGGGTACAGGTAGAAATATGCTCCCATGACAGCGGCAATAGCCCCGCTGGCTCCGATCGTCGGGACAACAGAGCCTATGTTAAACAACGTGTGCACCATGGCGGCGGCGAATCCGCCGGCGAGGTAAAACAGCAGGTACTGACCATGCCCAAGGTAATCCTCAATGTTATTGCCGAAAATCCACAGGAACAGCATGTTACCGAGGATGTGACTCCAGCTCCCGTGGATGAACATCGAGGTAAAAACGGAGAGGATGTATGGGGAGAGCAGATGCAGCGAGGCCGGGGCCTGCTGTGCATGTGTCAGGATCCCCGGGATGAAGGCATATTCATAGTAGAACTGGTTCAAGGCGGTTCCACCCCCAAGAGAGAGCTCCCAGAGCCAGACCAGTCCATTGGCCAGGATCAGGAGGAACGTGACCAGGGGAAATGTTCGTGTCGGCGTATCGTCGCGGATCGGTATCATAGGCTGTGTTATTTGATAGCGGCGCCGTCCAGAGCGTGGAAACAGGTGCAGTCCACATCATCTGCAGGGATCTGCGGGATCATCTTCTCAATGATAGTCACCAGATTCTTAAGGTTTGCCTGAAAAGCTTTGAGAACAGCGTCGTTGCTTACGGGCTCGACCTTGCCTGTTGCCACGAGACCGGCGTCGTAATCCGTGATGACCGAGATGTTGCAGTAACACATGGCCTGCTCGCGCGCCAGGGAGACCTCCGGATACTGGGTCATGTTGACCGTATCCCAGCCCATGCGGGTGAACCAGTTGCTCTCAGCCTTGGTGGAGAAGCGTGGCCCTTCGATGACGACGCAGGTACCGCCGTCGTGGACGGGAAGCCCCAGAGCTCTGATAGTCGCGACAGCGATCCTGTTGAGCACGGGGCAGTAGGGATCAGCTGTGGAAACATGTGTTACGATGGGGCCGTTGTAAAATGTCGTATCCTGGCGGCGGGTGCGGTCAACGAACTGGTCCGTGACGACGAAATCTCCTACCTTGATGTCAGGCTGCAGTGAACCGACCGCGGTCGGCGCAACGATGCGTTTGACGCCTAGAGACTTGAGCGCCCAGATATTGGCGCGGTAGTTGATCATATGAGGCGGCAATTGATGATGTTTCCCATGCCGTGGTAAAAAGGCAACCTTGCGACCTGCGATTGTTCCGAGAGAAATCAGGTCAGAAGGAGCGCCGTATGGCGTCTCGACCTTGATATCCTGCGCATCATCCAGCAGGGAGTAAAAACCCGAGCCGCCAATGATCCCGATTTCAGCACATTGTTCCATATCTGTCTCCTTTGTTTCTGCGCCATAAGCTGCGCAACTAGCCTTACTAAAGGAGTATATCCGCAAATGGTCACGATGAAAGTTACGCCGGATGACAGCGATATGATTGAACAAGCAGGAGCAGTGAGACGGCAGCACTTGTACCGAGAGCGAGGAAAAAACAATTCATGAAGTAGGATTCGGGAAAGAGACGGATGAGGGCTGCATCCCCGGGCAGGAGCCAGAAATCATTCGTAAAGGCAAGGTGGTGGAACAGAATGAACAGCGTATCGAATCCGTTCGTTGCAGTAAAGCTTCCAAGGATCATGATGACGGCGAGGATGAAGAATCCTGCAGCGCGTACGATCTTTCTGGTATCGCAGCCTCTGTGCCGCAGGTACAGAAGAAGAAGCCAGGTCAGAAGGAGGCTTATACCGCAGGCCCCGTAGACGATCTGAAAGATCGCCTGGACATCGGACATATGAACACGTTCCAATGCTGAATAGAAGCCGTCGTTCGGCAGCGGACGGCGGAAAGCAAGATAGCGCAACAGATCGTGAAGACGGCGGAGCGCTTCACCGTCAGTGAACCTGGGCGCATTTCCGCCGATCGTTTCTGCCTGGAACAGCAACAGCCGCTGCACCGGCATGCAATTGATCAGTACCGTAAACGGTCCCAGAAGGATCGCCGCCGCAAGCGCTGCCGCAGCAAGAACGGTGAGAACCGGCATGGGTCGCTAGAACAGCCCCGGGGAACAGGAGCGGACACGAATGTGCAGCAGATCGCAGGCTTTGCCGACGACCATGGGGCTGACATTCAGCCTGCGGGCAATGATAAGGGCCTTGCCACATTCGACGGGGCCCTCTGCAGCCGCCTTAAGCAACTCGTTTTTGATGTCCTCGGAGATATCTTCCTTCATTGACGCCTCCATATTCAGGAGAGAAACCTGAAGCTCTTCTACAGTCTGGTTTATTTTCAGGAAGAACCAAGAGAGGGCAGCAGGCCCGACACGACTTCTTCTATTGTTTCAAGGAACAACGGGTCTTCCACGGAACCGGCCAGCCGGGCGGCATGGGGGTTCAGGTCATGGAGCAGCGCGAGGAGAGCCTGCTCTTCGGCGGGAGAACAGATTGGAAAACGGTTCACAAGAAGGATATCGGCTTGCTTCACCATGGTGCGCATGTCGAGCTTGACCGTCAGCGGCAGCGGGCAGCGCAGAACATAGAGGTCCCGCGCATCCTGCTTCGGCAGAGAGCATGATCCTTCAACGAGAATGCTCCCATCCTGCTGCTGCTCCAGAATGTGTGTGAGAGCAGCGTCCGTTTCATTCCGTGGCCCGTTGAGAAAGATGATGTCATGGAGGGAGACAAGCCCGGGGGAGCGCTGCAGTGTGTGCAGGCGGCCGGTGTCGCCTTCCTCCGGGGACAGGTTTCCCATGCTGACGGAACGCTCTACAAGATGCGGGGACTGTCGTGATAGCTTGATGTAGAGGTCGAACGGCAGGTCGCGTATCAGGGCACGGCAGATCGTCGTCTTTCCGGAATGTCCGGTGGCGGAATGAACGACAAGAAGCCGTGATTCACGGACGTTCATTCCTGGTTTGCAGGACAATTGTTCTCGATTCAGGATATGCGGCAATGGTACCTCCCCGGTTTCTTCAATATTGTACTATATCTTTTATGTATGTAGCTTGATTGCTTTTTGAGGCGATATTCCCATAATGAACTCATAAGGCTGTTTCTATGAAGGCCGGCGGTGAGACTAAAAGCAGCGGTTGAGGTTGATACTGGAGCCGGAGGTGTACGGATGGAACGAAAAGTCCTTGTGATCGATGACGAAAGCGAGAGCCTGCGTCTCTACGGAGATATGCTGCGGCGTGCAGGGTATTTGGCTGTTACCGCAAGTACGGGGTGGGAAGGCATCGATCTGGCAGTCAGGGAACAGCCGGACCTGATTCTCCTGGATCTCCGTCTCCCTGATATTACCGGCCTTACTGTGCTTGAGACGCTCCGGACAGCGCTGTCGACGAAGAATATCCCGATCATCGTTGTTTCGGCGATCAGCAAGGATGATGATGTCATGAAGGCCATGCAGATGGGCGCTTTTGACTATGTTATCAAGCCTATCGCGTATGATGACCTGATCCGCCGGGTCGAGCTGGTCTTCTTCTCCCGTGAGCATCAGAATGAGGGAGATCAGACGCCGATCCTTGTCATTGAGGACAGTACCATTGACGGCAGCGCCCTGTCGGAGCAGCTGATAAGCTGGGGATATAACGTGCGGTGGGTCCGGACCGGGCGGGAGGGCATTGCTGAGGCGGTAACGAGTAACTACGACGTTATCCTGCTGGATGGATTGCTTCCCGACATTAATGGTTTTGACGTTGTCAGGGAGATTCGCGCTTCTGAACGTCTCGGCAGCACGCCGGTCATCATGCTGACCGTTCTGTCCGGCCTTGTCGATAAACTCAAGGGATTCGAGAGCGGCGTGGACGAATTCCTCAACAAACCCGTTTCCTGGGAAGAACTGCGCGTGCGTGTCCGTTCCATGACGCGCCTGCGGGGAACGGCCCGGCAGCGCTATCAGCTCTCAGAAGTCGTCAGTGTCATTACCAATGCTATCGAACTTGCCGAAGCGACAGAGCCCCGCCACAACCAGAAGGTGGCCAGTATCAGCGTCATCCTTGGCAAGCGGCTGGGGATCGACAGCCACGGGCTCTGGCTCCTCGAGATCGTCGGATCCCTTCATGATGTAGGAAAGTTGGTCGTGCGGCGCGAGATCCTGCTGAAACCCGGAAAACTGGATTCCGCTGAATGGGTTGAAATGAAGAAACACTGTGAATACGGTGAGCAGATCGTCAAGCCTGTCCATGGGTTCCAGGAAGTGTCGGAGATCATCCGGCATCACCATGAAAAGATCGACGGCTCCGGCTATCCTGATGGACTGAAAGGAGACCAGGTTTCTCCCTACGTGCGTATCGTGAGCGTGGCCGACAGTTATGAGGCGCTTACCAGCGATCGGCCGTATCGTCCGGCGTTTACGTCCGAGGAAGCGTTGGCTATCCTTCACAGAGAGACTGAGGAAGGACGGTGGGACCCGCGGGTGATTTCTGCGCTGTCCGATTCTCTTGATGATCTCAACAACCTGTAAATGGTTCTCTGAAAAACTGGAAAGGAAGGTCATTCCTCGTGAAAGTTGAAGTTCAGGCTGTTTTATTTCCACTGGATGGGACAAGGACAGCGGCGGTAACAAAAGAATTTGTCAATATACTTGAGAACGCCGGAGTCCGCTGCGTCGTCGGAAATATGGCAGTAAGTTGCTACGGTGACAGCGAGGTCGTTCTTGAGACAGTCAGAAAAGCATATCAGACCATCGCGGACAAGGAACAGCTGAGCATCTCGCTTGTTATCGCCAACGATGTCCCACTGATCGGCCGGAAGGAATAGAGTATGCCATTCCATTGCACTCCGAGGCGGACTCTCGCGGTGTCCGTGACGGGAGACGCCTGCTCTCTTCACTGTAACCATTGTAACGCTCACTACCTGCAGCATATGATGCCGGTCGCTGCTGCACGGATGCTGTTGGAAACAGACAGCGGGTATACGAGTATCCTGCTTTCCGGCGGCAGTGATGCGGAGGGGCGTGTCCCTCTTGCAGAGCACCTTGAATTTATACGGTGGGTCCGTCAGCGTGGTATCCGCATCAACGCACATGTGGGGTTGCAGAAGGAGGAAGAGATTCTGCAGCTGGCTCCGTATTTTGACCGGGTCTCCCTTGATTATGTCTGGGAGGA
>CAZEWU010000019.1:0-11169 GCA_964516155.1 uncultured Caldisericota bacterium | reverse complement strand
GGAGACGTTCCGTTCCTGCGGTCTGCAGGTCAATTTCAAGGCCAAACCCATCCCCGACGTGGCGGGCTCGGGAGAGCACACGCATCTGGGCATGACGGGTATTCTGACGGACGGACGCAGGGTAAACCTCTTCGCTCCTGCCGACCTGCGCTCTGATTTCCTGAGCGTCATCGGTTACGGGGCTCTCATGGGGCTGCTGCGCAACTATGAGGTCGTTGGTCCGTTCATTACCACGACGAACGATGCTTTCAACCGTCTGAAGCCGGGATTTGAGGCTCCGGTCTGCATCGTTGCTTCGCTGGGACGGGATCCTTCCGTTCCCTCCCGCAATCGCACCGTCCTTGCCGGGCTGGTCCGCGATCTGGATAATCCTCTGGCCACGAGATTTGAGTTGCGCGCTCCCAATCCCTACACGAACACCTATCTGGCGGTCGCTGCTGCGATCCTTGCCATGCTGGACGGTATCCGGTGGGCTGTGACATCCGGTTCTTCGGCGCAGGAATTGCTGGCAGAACTTTCCAAGAAGGCCGGCGAGCCCGGTCGCTATCTTGAGCAGGAACGGGCGTACCGCGCTGAGGAGAACGTGTTTGAACAGGACACACAGGAAGAACGGGACCGCCTCTTCGGCGTTCCGCCCGTCACCGTCTGGGAGACCATGCAGAGCTTTGAACGGCTGCCGGATCGTACGGCGGTCCTCCAGCGGGGTGATATTCTGACGCAGCGGGTCATGGATGCATTCCGGACCGCCGCTCTGGCCAGGTGGAAACATGAGCTCCTGGCGCGTATCATTCCTGAGGATCTTGATCTGATCCGCGCATGTCGTCCGCGCGAACTGACAAGCAGGCGCGCAGCTGAACTGTGGCGTTCAATCGATACGCTCTGCCACGAGCTTGCAGACGATACAGCGGATCAGCCGGCTCTCTGCAGCCAGCTTTCCGGAGCGCTCCTGTCCGACCGTTTTGAGGAAGCATCCCACCTTCAGCAGGTCGTCGCCGGTCGCGTCCAGCAACTGCGGCACCTGGACGAGGAGTACCGCAGGCTGGTCTTCTGATCGGAGGCTGGCACTCACGGAGTGCCCAGACGCATCGAAACGTGTTGCCACAAATAAAGTGGTCGGTGTCAAAGGTATGCAGATTGTTTTGACAAAACCGGAATGCCGGCCTGAGGTACATAGCTATGTACCCGACCTGCCCGATGGCCGGTTGCTCTCCCGTTCCAACAGTCTCAGTTCTGAGATGGGAAAAGACATGGTAACCAGCCGTGTCTTTAACCGTGATTATTTTATTGCAGGAGTTGCAAATCCAATCAAATTATCTTATCTTACAATTGGATCTCCAATTAAATGACGGGAGATGTAATTTTGGAGTGAAGTGAAACAGACATGATGAGAGGAGAAAATATGGGAGAATCTGCCAATATCTCTGAACACGATATTTTGAAGCCTGAAGGCATCGCCACAGCAGGCACATCGGAAAGCCCGCGTGCGTCAAAGACTATCTCGGCCGGCCATGCACGCATGGGAATGCCGAAGTTTCTGGAGAAACCTGCTCCTATCACCAACATCAGGGAGACCAAGGAGTACGATGTTGTCGTCATTGGCGCCGGGTCCCCCGGTGTTCCGTGTGCCCTTTCGGCCTTGGAGGCAGGCGCCAAAGTGGCTCTGCTGCAAAAGGAGCCAGACGCCGCAGCATGCGGCAATTCCGGTGCAGGTATCGATCTAGCCACCAGCGACCCTGCTGACGTCGAGAGCCTGGTTTCACAGCTGATGGCCGATTCCGCTCACCGACCCAAGCGCGCATTGCTGGACCTGTGGGCGCAGAACTCCGGCGAGGCCGTGAGCTGGGTCATCAAGAAGTCGAAGGCCGCCGGTGCCCAGGTCGGTGATCTGGGTACCAAGCCACACGCGTCCCTCATCGAGAAAACGGGCTATCACATCAATTTCGTCACCTCATTTTTCGGCCCCAAGCCGTACGACGTCGGTGAGGGCATGAAGGCCTTGTGCAGACAAGCTGAAAAGGAAGGCGTGGACGTCTTCTTCAGCACGCCCGCCCAGCAGCTGGTCGTTGAGAATGGAAGGGTGACTGGTGTCATCGCCAAGGACAGCAGCGGATACGTGCAGTTCAATGCCAAGAAGGCAGTCGTGGTGGGCACCGGCGACTACCAAAACGACAAGGAAATGCTTCGCTACTATCTGCCGGATGTGACGAACCTGGAATCCAAGAAGACTGGCAGGACCGGCGACGGGCACAAGATGATCGTGTGGGCCGGTGGCAAGATCGAGAACATCGGGCATACCAAAATGTGTCATGATTTCGATTCGGGTCCGGCTTCCATGTGCCACATGCCTTTCCTGCGCGTGAAGTCGAACGGCAAGCGCTTCTGCAACGAGACCGTCGGAATGGAGCTCATGAACTGTTATCTGCTCGGTGCAGAGGATCGAGGCTACTATTGCCAGATCTTCGACTCGGCTTACATGAGCAAGGCGGCCGATTGGCCGGGCACGCTGGTCAATCCCGATGACATGAGAACCTACATGCCCGAGGAGAAGGTGGAGCGCGCAGGCGTCATCGAATCGCTCATCAACACATTCAAGGCTGACACACTGGAGGAGCTGGCCGAGAAGTTGGAAATCACCGATACCGCAGCGTTCGTCGCGACCATCAAGAGGTATAACGAGATGGCTGTCTCTGGCAAGGACACCGAGTTCGGCGTGGCATCCAAGTACCTCAAGACCATTGATATCTCGCCGTATTACGGTATCCACCGCCACATACGCCTGACCATGGCCTGCTCAGGTGTAGAGGTGAATGGCAATCTCCAATGCCTCGACACCACCGGCAAGCCCATTGAAGGCCTCTATGCCATCGGCAACTGCGCGGGCGACTTCTATGGCGGCGTCGACTACCCACTGACGGTATTCGGCCTGAACCTCGGGCACAACTACACTGAGGGCTACGTCATCGGCAAGAGGGTCGCGGCCTTATAGGATATAAAGTCAGATTGGCTGAGAATCTGATCAAAATCAAATAGACGAATAAAGAGGGATAAGACGGGCATATTCGTAGGTGCCGATTCTTTCCTTATCATAGGCGTGCTGCACCCGGTGGTTATCAAGGCTGAGTATCACTGGGCAACTGCGTCTGGCCCGTCTTCCTTGTCTGTGGACCTCTCTGCATCGGCGGCTTCCTTTTCCTATCTGCTTTGTGAGCATCCGCGCTGCTCGCGATTCCCGGTTTCTCACTTCTGTGGAGTATAGGGAAGCTACACAAGCAGGAGGAGAGCGCGCGTCGCGGGTGGTTTCCTGAAAATCCTGACAGAAAAAAGAAAGACGGGGAGAGGTCCGCGCTCTGATGAAAAGGGTCATCCTCCTCGCCGGCAGATGTCTGTCGCTCGTCGGGATGCAGCAGAGATTGACTAAATGAGGTAATCAGCATGCGGGGAAGGGACAATTATGTCCAAGAACCCGTAATATACACATCGGCTTGCAAGGCAGGAGCCAGACCAGCATTTTTCTTTGATAGAATCGTCATTCCTATTTGAATCTTCCAAAGAAACATGAAAAGACCGGTTTTTCTTAACAGGTCTCTTATGCCTCCTCTAGATATGAAAATATCTGGGTCTAAATGCTCGTCTTGTGCGTTTCAGGTCAGTCCCCTGGAACACTTATCATTTCTTCACAATACCCTGCAGAAGGTCTGAGTTTATCATAATTTCTTGAAAAGCTCAGCCGGTTGTCTAGCTACTTCAACAGCATATCGGTCAAAGCCTCGTTCCATCTTTTGCATACATGTCTTGTATCAAGCCCCAGTATTTTTCAGGCCTTCATGGTGGGGCAGAAATTCATTGAATGAAAAAAATTTCCTTATCCGTTCTTTTTATAACGGGAGCTTTGTCAGAGGAAACGTGAAATTGTTCCGGCAATAACCGATAACCAGAATCCAGAAGGTTTCCAGAGATAAAATCAAAATCGTTCCTATTTTCCTGAAACCATTCTGTTCTTCTGCAGATAGAATCACTGCTCAGTTCATTCAACATCCCATTATCAGCGTCTCGAAGATGTTTGATCTCTCTTCTTACATCCTTTCTGTATAAAACCGAACATTTGGTTTCCAGAATTTCCCCGTATATTCTGATGTGAGCGCCTGCTCTGCCAAAAACTTCTGCACAGGGAAGGTCAATCCATTTTCTGTCTTGTGCGTAAGATTCTTTAATTGAATATCCATAAGCGACCAGACCAGACTATCGCAGAAGCGCACATCGGACAGGGCTCGTGAGTAGATACCAGAACACACATCCCGAGAGTTCCCCCCCAAGCTTTTTGCTTGCTTCTCTGATCGCATTGATTTCGGCATGAGACATAGGATCGTTTTCAGTGTCTTCCTGACCATGCGAAGAGGATATAATGCTTTCATCTTTCACGATCACTGCGCCAAATCCATTGTTGCCTTCGCGCAGACTTGTTTCGGCCTCTTTGACAGCAATCCTCATATAACATTCCAGTTCCATCATTCCACTCCCTCTCCAAAATATATCGTTCTGGAATGCCGTGAAATCACCGCAAGATCAAAGTAAAAAACCACGGGCCGCCTGTTCAGGTATGCTATTTTACTTCTTTTGGCAGTTCGCTTGTGCAGTGCGGGCAGCGGGTTGCTCCCAGGGGGATCTCGGACAGACAGTACGGGCAGATCTTGGTCGTGGGTACAGGCGCCGCGGCCTTGTTGCCCATAGTGAGATCACGCACACGGTTGACCTCGCGGATGACGACGAAGATTGCGAATGCCACGATGAAGAAATTCACGACGTTGTTAAGAAACAGGCCGATGTTGATCGTCGGTGCCCCGGCCGCCTGCGCTGCCGTGAGGCTGGCGTATTTCTTCCTGGACAGGTTGATATACAGTTTGGAGAAATCAACCCGCCCGATCAGAAGACCGATCGGCGGCATGAGGATATCATTCACAAACGATGTGATTACTTTTCCGAAGGCTCCGCCGACGATGATGCCGACGGCAAGATCGATGACGCTGCCCTTCATGGCAAACTTCTTAAATTCTTTCCACATGAAACACCTCCGCTGTGCAGTATACCGGAAAGCCCGGCAACATCATAGTGATTTCCTGCCGGTTCTCTGTTATACCGGCCAAACCACTGTACACTGAATGTATTCATACAGGAGCTGCTTGCCGATGAACACGCGCTGGATCGCTGTCATACTTGTTATCGTACTGATGGGGACCGTCTCCGGTTGTACGACTACCGGTGGGCCGGTCCTGGCGATCGGTTCGTATGACATGACCGCCGTTACCAGCTATATGAAGAGTGTGGTTTCTACCACAAACGGCCTGGCGCTCGTTGTCATCAGGAACGGAAAGATCATCGAGCGCGCCGGTGCCGGGCGGGTCGGCACGGGGACGGTGGTCGACATTGGTTCGTCGTCCCGCTGGCTTGCGGCGGCGGCGATGATGACACTGGTGGACCAGGGGTTGATCTCTCTGGACGACCCGGTCTCCAAATACCTGCCGGAGTTCACCGGCGACAAGACCGCCATTACTATTCGACAGCTCTGGTCGCAGACGTCGGGATTGCCGCTTACGGATGTGTCTCTGACAGAACGGACGATAACGCTGGATGCATGTGTTCAGCGCCTTGCGACGCTTCCTCTGCTCACGACTCCGGGAACGACCGTGAATAATGGCGCTGTCGCCATGCAGGTCGGCGCCCGTATCTGCGAGGTGGTCAGCGGCCTGACGTGGCAGGAGTTCTTCCGCCGTCAGATCACTGCGCCCCTGGGAATGGACGACACAAGTTTTGACATGCCCGGGTTCAGCCGTAATCCGTTCGTGGCGGGAGCCGCCCGGTCGACCGCCGATGATTACGCACGGTTTCTCACGATGCTCCTGCAGCGCGGGATGTGGAACGGGAAACGCATCCTGTCAGAGAACGCGGTCGCCCAGATCGAGCAGGATCAGTCCGGCGTCCTTCCTGTTCTGCAGACGCCTTTTACCGCTTTTTCCACCCTGCTTCCGGAAACGCTCCAGGCGCATCCGGGACTGGGCATGTGGCGCGAGGAGATTGACGCGGCGAGTGGCGCTCTCATCCTTGCAAGCTGCCCCGGCACGTACGGATTCATGCCGTGGATCGATTTCAGCCGCAATCTGGCGGGCGTCCTGTCCATGAAGGACAACCTTGCACATGATGCAGGAATCTGCGTTCAAGTCCGGCAGCTGGTCAACGCCGGGATCGCGGCGGGACCCCGCTTCCGCGATGTCCCGTCTACCTCATGGGCGTATGCCTCTGTCGTGGACCTCAGCGCCCGCGGGCTTATCGGGGGGTATGAAGACGGAACGTTCCATCCGGACGAGGCCGTCACGCGGGCGCAGTTCGCGCGGCTTATCTGTCTTATCCAGAAGGTCACCGTACAGACAGTGACCCGGAATCCGTTCCCAGACGTGGCCGCGAGTCACTGGGCCGCCGGCTATATCGCAGCTGCTGTTCAGCAGGGATTTCTCTCCGGTTACCGGAACGGGACCTTCCATCCGGATGATCCGCTCACGACAGCGCAGGCGCTTGTGGTCGTCGCGCGTCTTGGCGGGTGGTCCGGCAGCACCGCTGCGGGGCTTCCGTATACCGATGTCCCGGCGGCGTTCTGGGCCCGGATCCCGATTACCACCTGTTTTGCTCATGGGATTGTCAAAGATCCGGATCCCGGTATCGTCCGGGGCGGCAAGCTGAACCCGGACGCTCATTGCACACGCGCTCAGGTTTGCGTGTTCCTGAGCCGTCTTCTTGCTGCAGGCCGCTGAACATTGACAGGAACGGCCCCGTGGAGAACCGGGGCCGTTATCTTCTCGTTATCAGCGGGGAATACTACTCGCCTTTTTCCTCGTCCGACGGCTCTTCGTCTTCGTCGTCTTCCCAGTCCTCGTCGTCTCCGCCAAGATCATCCAGGATGTCCTGAAGATCGTCGAGGCGTTCCACCAGGTCGTTGGCGACCTCTTCTGACAGGCTGGATGCGTCAAGGCGTTCATAGGCTTCATCCAGTTCCGTGTGCAGGCGTGCAGTTTCTTCCACTGTTATCTTGTCTTCGTCCAGGTTGTCGATCTCATCCTCAAGCGAGCTGACAAGTTCTTCCAGCTCTGCGCGTTCCTCGTCCATAAAAACCTCCCTGTTCGTTAGCGGTAGATGCTGATGCCGGCACTATAGGGAAAATGAAAACTGTTGCAAGCCCTGCTTCGTGGAGATGCAGAAAGCCGGGACATCAGTCCCGGCTTTCTGCAGACAGAGATGAAGAGATTCTACTTGTCCGGCGTCTGCGTTGTATCAACCGATGTGCCTTCAACGGTTGGTTTTACCGGTGGTTCGACATGCTCTACCGTGATCGTGTACGACGCAGCCAACGCAGCAATTGCTCCGACGGCGGTCCAGATCGGAATCAGGGCGGCACCGATGACACCAGCGGTCAGAGGGATCTCAAAAAGGGTCACGCCCTCCTTGTTTTTGATGCTGATGCGTCGGACGTTTCCTTCATGGATAATATCCTTGACCTGTTGCAGCAGTTTCTCGCCGCTGACCTTGAATTCTTCCGTACGATTATCGTTCATATCTCGTCTCCTTTGTCGTCCTTCCATTTTGCAGAACTCTGTCCTGCCGTCATCTTATATACGTGGTGGAAATCTTCAAGGTTACACACTGCTGGTATCGGCAGCCTGTCATGGTATACTGAACGCATGATCGAGCTGACGACTCCCGGTCGTTCAGCAGCATGTCTGGTCAGAAGGAGAAAACTATGCAGCATGAACTGACAGGAACATTTGACCTGCTCAATGCCCGGGGTGAACTGAATCAACGAGGATGGGCCAGAAATCTTGTCGCAACGTACAATCGTGAGCAGATTCATGCCAGCCCGCTGCGCATCAAGGAGTGGGATTATTATGCGATTCTTGCCCCCGATTATGGTATTGCCCTGACGATCTCCGATATCGGGTACCTGGCGGACATCACTGTCTCATGGCTGGATTTTGTGAAGAAGACCGAGGTGACCGAATCAGTCATGAAACCCCTGACGTTCGGGTCGCTGCACCTTCCGCGCACTTCCGGCGAAGGCGACGTTGCGTATCATGACCGGCGGATCGATCTGCGATTTGCACGCGGCAGGAGCGACCGTACGCTGTCGCTTGATTTCCCCGGCTTTGACCATGGGCGCGGGATCAGCGGACGGCTTCGTCTGGAGCAGGATCCCGCCATGGAAAGCATGGTGATCGCCACGCCGTTTGCGGGCGCTCCCAAAGCTTTCTATTATAACCAGAAGATCAACTGCATGCCGGCGACCGGAGCGATCAGGGTCGGCGGTTCTGAATACCCGTTTGATCCGCAGACGTCGGCGGGCGTCCTTGACTGGGGCCGCGGCGTCTGGACCTATCGCAATACCTGGTACTGGGGCTCCGGGTCGGGACGCGTCGACGGGCATTCGTTCGGGTTCAACATCGGCTATGGGTTCGGGGACACGAGCGCTGCGAGCGAGAACGTCATCTTCTGGGACGGCAGGGTCCATAAACTTGACCGGATCGTATTTCAGATCCCTCCGGACTCCTTCGTCAAACCGTGGAAGTTCGTCAGCAGCGATGGTCGTTTTGACATGGACTTCGAACCGGTGCTCGACCGTCATGCCGAGACGAACGCCGTCGTCTTGAAAACGGTGCAGCATCAGGTCTTCGGCACCTTTACAGGGGATGCCGTGCTGGACGACGGCACGCGCGTCCACCTGGATCGCTTTCTTGGATTTGCTGAGAAGGTTTTTAATGCGTGGTGAGGTGAACCTATGAGTGCAACGAGAATTCTTCCTGTAGCAGTACGCAATGCCGGCGACCTTGCGTCCATATGCTGTCCTGACAAATCAGATCCGCTGTGGAAGGAGGCCGTCAAGGCCAAGCGGGAATGGGTACGCGAGAGGCTGCACGAGCTTGGGACGTTTGCCTGGATCGCTTACAACGGAGCCGATCCTGTCGGCATGATCCAGTGCCATCCCGAGAAAGGTCAGGTGAACGTGGCGTTCATCGACTGCCTGTGGATCCCCAAGAAATCACACTGGGGACGCGGCATCGGCACCAAGCTCCTTGCCGAGGTGGAAGGGGTCATGCAGCGCCAGCATCACTGGTTTGACGGGAAACCGGCGGATGGGATCGCCGCTGCGTCGTTCCATGGTGAAGCCGAAGGACAGCAGTCCGCCGAAGCGTTCTACGAGCATCACGGGTTTGTCCGGATCGAAGGTGTGCCCGATGTCATGTTCAAGGCGTTCACACCGGAAATTGCCTGGACGCCGGATCCCGGGTCTTCACCCGCTGCGTCTGCCCAGCCGTCGGGGCTGCCCGAGGATGCAGGGCGCGTCACCGTCCTGCTGGGCCCCGTATCGTGCCCGTTCCAGTACAGTCTCCTGAGCAAGACCGGCGCGTACGTGGGGGAGAAGCTGCATCTTCCGGTGACGGAGATCAATGCCGCCGTTGATCCTGACGGCTACAAAGCACATGGGACCTGTACGGGGATCCTGGTAAACGGGCACCCGGTCCGTCACAACCTTCTTGAGCGCGAAAAGCTTGATGACGAGGTGAGCAGTCTGTAACAGGGAACCTGTCTGTCCGGTGGCTTCAGGAAGCAGGTTTCGGCGCACCGAAGAGCGGCGCCACTTTTGTCCGCAGAGGTCCCGTGTAGGGGATCACATAGGAAACGCCGTCGACATACTTGGGGATCCCGGGGAACACAACCTGCTCGACATTGCTCGATCCAGTATCCTTGAAGGTCATGCCGATCCGGGCCATGGTGCTGAAGGACATATCCGTTGTTACGGCTTTCTGCACAGCATGGATGATGGCGGGGAGGCGGATCAGGGTGCGCACGCTCTTCGTCTGTGCAATGACGGCGGCAATCAATTTCTTCTGCCGGGCGACGCGCCCGTGCTCTTCGCCGCCCCATGAACCGAAGTCGCCTACGGCGTCCATCCGGAACCGGGCATAGGCCAGCGCTTTGGCACCGTTCATGTGCTGGACGCCGGGCTTGAAGTTGATAGTGACATCCGTTGCCTTGTACTGCATGGCCTCCTCGACGTTAATGGTGACGCCGCCCAGAGCATCGATAATAGCCGCGAATCCTGCGAAGTTCGTCTTGACCGTATAGTCGATGCGGACGCTGGGCAGGAGGGTCTTGATCGTCTTTACCAGCAGGGCTGTTCCGCCGTCCCTGTAATAGCCGCCGGAAGCCTCGTTCAGCTTGTCGATGCCATGTCCGGGGATGGTCACGCGCGTGTCGCGGGGGAGCGACAGCAGACGGACGTGTTTTGTCGTTGGATCGAGCCGCATGAGGATGATGGCATCCGTTCTTCCCGGATCGTTCCTGGTACGGGAATCCGCTCCGAGCAGCAGGATGTTGATGGGCTTCGTGAGGTCGGGCTGCGCTTTCAGAGGTTCCGGTTGGGGAACGGAGGGCGTTGCGGAAGGGCTGGAAGGAGTTCCGGAATGCGTCGTGACCGTCGGTGCAAGAGCGGGCCGTGACAAACCGGACGCTGTGACAAGAACGGTGGTGCAGCACAGCACAATCACGATCATAAACAGGAGCCTGCCAAAACCGTAACTTCGCCTCATAGTGTCATCCCTCTTTCCTTCAGGTTTTTCCCATTGTACCGAAACTCCTCCGTCGTTCAAGTGAGCAGCGCCGGCATGCCGGTTCTGCTGGCTATCAGTTTCCGGTGGCAGCGCTTGGGCTGGCTGTGACTGCTGCCGGCGCTTTGAACAGGGGGGCGATCTTTTCCTTCAGAGGACCCGTGTACGGCACGACATAGGAAGTTCCATCGACCCATTTGGGGATGCCGGGGAAAGAGACCGTCATGACGTTCTTGTCGGTGGCGTCCTTGAACGTGAGTCCGAGCCGCAGCATCGAGCTCGCCGGCATATCCGTTACAACGGCTTCCTGGACCACATCGATGACCTTCGGCAGGCGCCAGGCATTGCGCAGGCTGGTCGTCTGTGCAATGAGCGCTTTGATCAGCTTCTTCTGCCGGGCGACGCGGCCGTGTTCCTGACCGCCCCATGAACCGTAGTCCCCGATGCCGTCGTCCCGGAAACGTGCATACTCGAGCGCTTTTGTGCCGTCCAGATGCTGCACGCCGGGCTTGAGATTGATGAA
>CAZEWU010000018.1:0-11170 GCA_964516155.1 uncultured Caldisericota bacterium | reverse complement strand
CGCGGCTACCGCCGTGTTGTTCCTTCCCCGAAGCCCCTGAAAATCATCGAGATCGACACTGTCCGGAGGCTCTCCGACGAGGGTAAGGTCGTTGTCGCGGCAGGCGGCGGCGGAATCCCGGTATGCAAGGAGGCCGGCAAGTATGTCGGTATTGAGGCTGTTATCGATAAGGACTTCGCCTCCGAGGTTCTGGCCGAGCAGCTGGACGCCGATGTCCTCCTGATCCTCACCGAGGTCGAAAACGTCTGCCTCAACTTCGGCAAGGCGAACCAGCAGATTCTCTCCCATGTTACCACCGCTGAGCTTGACAAGTACGCAGCCGAAGGCCACTTTGCTCCCGGCAGCATGCTCCCGAAGGTTCAGGCCGCCAGCAAATTTGTCCACTCCAAGCCCGGCAGAATCGCCGTGATTACCTCTCTTGAGAACGCTGTCAACGGCATCAACGGGGTGAAGGGCACCATAGTCGAAGGCTGATTCCCGCAAGAACTTTGAAAATAAAGAAGGAGTTGATTATTTTATGAACCGCGAAGTGATTCCTGTGCGCTGCTCCATCGTCCGCGGCGGCACCAGCAAGGGCATTTTTATCATGGAAAACGAGCTCCCAAAAGATCCCACTGAGCGTGACAAGTTCATACTCGAGATCTTCGGCAGCCCCGATATCCGCCAGATAGACGGTCTCGGCGGCGCGGATGTTCTGACCAGCAAGCTCGCCATCATCGGGCCCTCCAGCAGAGAGGACGCCGATGTGGACTACACCTTCGGTCAGGTCAGCTTTGTCGAGTCCAAGGTCGACTACAAGTCCAACTGCGGCAACATTTCCGCGGGCGTCGGCCCCTTCGCCATCGACAAGGGTCTCGTCAAACCTGTTGAGCCGTTTACCACCGTCCGCATCCATCAGGTCAACACAGACACCATCATCAATGCGAAGGTCGAGGTCCGCGACGGCAAGGCCGCCGTTGACGGCGACCTGCACATCGACGGTGTGCCCACCCTCGGCTCCTGCATCGAGCTCGACTTCTCCGACAGCGTCGGCGGTCTCACCGGCAAGCTCCTGCCCACCGGCAATGTGATCGATCCTGTCACCACCGAAGACGGCGCGACTTACGAGGTCTCCGTGGTCGACGCCGGTATCCCCACTGTGTTCATCGAGGCACAGGCCCTCGGCATGACCGGTATCGAGACGCCTGCCCAGATCGAAGGAGACGCGGAACTGATGGAAAAGATCGAAGAAATCCGCGGCCGCTGCGCGCAGAAAATGGGCTTCACCGCCGACTACAAGATGGCACGCAAGGACAGTCCCTATGCTCCCTTCTTTGCCGTTGTCTCTCCCTGCAAGGATTATCACACTTTTGACGGCAAGGATGTCAGGGGCGCCGATATCGACATTGTCAGCAGACTTCTGTTCATGCAGAAGATGCACAAGACCCACCCCGTAACCGGCACAGTCTGCATGTCTACCGCGGCCCGCATCCCGGGCAGCATCGTGAACCGTGTTCTCTCCGAGCGCGGCAAGGCAAACAGCAAGATCGTCATCGGCCACCCCGCAGGCGTGATTCCCGCCGTTTCCGTCCTCGACGTGGTAAACGGCGAATATAAGCTCCGCACCGCCGCAATCCTGCGCACCGCGCGCACCATTCTGGACGGCACCGTGTATGTGCGCAAGTCCAGAGTGGAGTGATCCAGGGTATTCAGCCAAAGCTGCCTTACCATAAAAGAATAATCTTAGGAGGATCATTATGAGCAAAACATTGGCAGAACTGATTTCTGAAGTGACCGTAAACACCAAGTATGAGGATATTCCTCAGTACGCCCTTGATCATGCGAAGATGCTGACTCTGGATGTTCTGGCATCCATGGTCGGCACCCGTCTTGTGATCTCCAGCGAAATCGCGCGCTCCGTCGCAGAGGAGCTGGGCGGGCCGGAGGAAGCCACCATTGTCGGCTCCAAGAAAAAGGTTGCCGCTCACAACGCCGCTTTCGCAAATGCAATTCAGTGCTACGGCCTTGACTTCGTCGATGACCACAACGAATCCAACGCGCATCCCTCTCCTGTTACTTATCCTGTCAGCTTCAATCTCTCCGAGCTCTATCACCGCACCGGCAAGGAGTTTCTCGAGGCCTGCTGCCTGGGCAACGAAGTCGTCTGCCGTATGGGCAGCGCCTACATGGGCGAGATGTACGACCAGGGCTTCCATCCCACCAGCACCTGCGGCACCATGGGCGGCGTCATCTCCGCCGCAAAGCTGATGAAGCTCAACGAGCTGAAGACCTCCTATGCACAGGGTATCGCCGGTTCCGGCGTTGCCGGTCTGATGGCATGGAACTCTCAGGGCTCCTTTACCAAGCGTTACCAGGCCGGCCGCCCTTCCATGGACTGTGTCGTTGCTGCCCGCCTGGCCGATAAAGGCTTCAACGGACCTACCGATATCTACGAGTCCACAGACGGTCTGCTCCACGCATACTCCTTCCACGACCATTACGACACCAAGTGGATCACCGAAGACCTCGGCAAGAAGTGGATCTTTGCAAGCTCCAGCATCAAGGTTTATCCCTGCTGCCGTTACTCCGGCGGTCACCTCGACGCCTGCCTCGAGATCGTCAAAAAGTATCACCCCGATCCTGCCAAGATCGAGAAGATCTTCATCCGCTCCTCCAAGCAGACCCTGCACCTTCTGGCCGAGCCGCGCAAGTGGGATCCGAAAAATATTGTCGATCTGCAGTTCTCCATGCCCTATCAGGCCTCCGCGGCATTCCTGCACGGCAAGTTCGGTGTTGCCGAGCTTGACACCGCGCTCATTGAAGATCCGCTGATCAAGAAGATGATCAGGAACACCGAGGCCGTCCTCGACGAGGAGTTCGAGAACCGTTATCCCGACCACTACTCCAGCGCTGTCACCATCACCATGGCCGATGGCACCGAGTACTCCGCGGTTGTCGACGATCCGAAGGGCGACTGGAGAAATCCTGTCACTTACGAAGATGTCGAGAACAAGTTCCGCGATCTCGCCAACTCCGTCTATGCAGATCCCGCGCGTACCGAAAAGGTCATCGCGTTCGTCAGCGACCTGGAGAATCAGCCCGATATGGCTGTCCTGATGCAGCTCGTCAACGACGAGGCTTGATCCGGTATCCGGAAAAACAGGGTTATGTGCCATGTCTGAACGAAATCAGGACCTGCGCAGCGGGAAAATCGTGTTTGTGTCCAATTGTCTGCTCAATGCCAGCAATAAGGTTCAGGAATTTGCCAGATACCCCGGTATGTTTTCCGAGGTCGTCAAGACGCTCGACAAGTACGGCGTAGGCGTCCAGCAGATGCCCTGCCCGGAGACCCTCTATATGGGGAACCAGAGATGGTGGCATTCAAAAAATCTGTACGACAATGCGGGTTTTCGGAGATTCTGCCGTCAGCTCGCCGAGCAGACCGTGGACTACATTGAGAACTATGATATTATGGGCTATCAGTCCGTGGCCATTCTGGTCTGCGACGGATCTCCCACCTGTGGATACAGCATTTCCAGCTATTATGAAAATGGCGGCGGCCATCCGGCAGAACCCGTGCGCAGCTTCAGGGAAAGTCCCGGTGTCTACACTGAAGAGCTGCTGAAGGCGGTGGAAGCCAGAGGCTGCAGGCTCCCCCCCATCTACGGGCTCCCGATGGACGATCGGGGAAAGAGCAACGAAGAAATCATCGCCGATTTTGATGCTTTCATCAAGGCTCGCTTAAACTAAAAGCGTATTCTCTCCGGCAGCAATGCCGGAGAGAATACAGAAAAATTTTCGTGCCGGAACGAAGGGCAGTGTTTAATGATGGGAATGACATTTGCGCAGAAAGCGCTTGCAAGAGCATCCGGAAAAGACTTTGTTGAGATCGGCGAGATTGTGAACGCCAATGTCGACATTGCCATGATGGACGATATCCTCGGTCCCCGCATCGAGATCGCCGCAGGTCTGAAGGAACTGGGCACCGATATCTGGGACAAATCAAAAGTGGTGGTAATCAGCGACCACTACACCCCTCCCTGCGAGATCAAGCAGGCGGAAGCCGTCCGCTTTACCCGCGATTGGTCGGAGGAAGAACAGGTAGCCTACTACGAGTACGCCGGCCCCTGCCACCAGGTTCTGGCGGAGCATTGCTATAATCAGCCGGGTACGCTTGTTGTCGGGACAGACTCTCATACCTGCATGTCCGGCGCCTTTGGCGCCTTTGGAACCGGTATCGGCTCCACGGAAATGCTGGGCGTTGTCGCAACGGGTCAGCTCTGGCTGAAGGTCCCCGAAAGCTACCGTGTCGAATGGAAAAACGAACTCCCCGCCGGGGTGTTTGCAAAGGATCTGGTTTTGCATGACTGCGGTCAGATCGGACATTCCGGCGCAACCTATAAGGCTCTGGAGTATTGCGGTTCCGCAATCCGCGCGCTCGCGATGGATGAGCGTATGGCAATCTCCAACATGGCGGTCGAGATGGGTGCAAAGATCGGATACATTCCGGCAGACGAGAAGACGCTGGAGTATCTGAAGGCCCACAACAGTGCCGGAAAGTATGAACTGCTTTACCCGGACGACGACGCCGTGTATGAGCGCAGCTATGTCAACGATGCCGCCGCGCTGGTGCCGCAGGTCGCCTGCCCGCATCATGTGGACAATGTGCATCCGGTTACCGAAGTGGAAGGAACAGCGCTTACCCAGGTTTACATCGGCTCCTGCACGGGCGGCCGTATCAGCGATCTGCGCACCGCAGCCAAGGTGCTGAAGGGCCGCAGGAAGGCACAGGGCATGCGCTTCCTGGTATCTCCCGCTTCCATGGAAGTATACAGGATGGCCATGAAGGAAGGCCTTCTCGACATTCTGACGGATGCCGGCGCCGTCATCGTTGCTCCGTCCTGCGGACTTTGTCTCGGCGCCCATACGGGCATTCTGGCAGCGGGGGAAAGCTGCATCTCCACAAGCAACCGCAACTTCATCGGCCGCATGGGCAGCAAGGATGCCGCTATATACCTCGGCTCCGCCGCCACGGTCGCAGCCTCTGCGATCGAAGGCCGTGTTGCGGATCCCCGCAAGTATTTTGCGGACGCGTAAGGAGAAGTGATATGGAATCTGTAATCAAGGGTAAAGTATGGAAATTTGGCGATGATATCAATACGGATATCATCTCCCCCGGGGAATACATGGACGCCAGTTATGAAGTCATCGGCAAACACGCCATGGAGCGCGTTTACCCCGGCTTTGCCGACGCCATTTCCAGGGGCGATATTCTTGTCGCAGGAAAAAACTTCGGCTCGGGCTCGAGCCGGGAGACCGCTCAGATCGCACTGCTGTACGCAGGTGTCGGCGCAGTCATCGCAAAGGATTTCGCCCGCATCTTCTTTCGCAACTGCATCAATGTGGGCCTGCCGGTCGCAACCTTTGCCGAGACGGAGAAGCTGAATCAGGGCGATGAGATTCGCGTAGACCTGCTCTCCGGTGAGATCGAAGACCTTACCACGGGCGAGACCTTTCACGGCAGCCGCCTTCCCGAGCATGTTCTGGCAATTGTCCGGGACGGCGGGCTGAAGGAGCACCTGAAGAAAACCTTTAAGAAGTAAGGGATTCTCTGCAACTCAAGGGAGACGGACGGGCGTTCCCTCCCTTCGGAATAAATTGAAACACAGAGGAGGAATCCACTATGGCGGCAACTTTGAAGACTACGTTTGCCGGGGTCTCCATGCCGAACCCCTTCATGCTTTCGTCGGCGCCTCCCACCACCAACTGTGAGATGGTGGCAAGGAGCTTCGACGCGGGTTGGGGCGGAGCTGTTCTGAAAACTTTGGCGTACAATCTCAATCTTGTGCAGAATGTAAATCCCCGCATCACCGCATACCGCGTAGGCAAGAGCATTCAGGGCTTCACCAACTTCGAGCTGGGCAGCCCCTCCCCTATCGGCAAGTGGCTTGAGGGCGCACGCTGGCTGAAGGAGCGTTTCCCCGAGCACGCTGTGTTTATCAGCCTTCTTCACACCGAGGGCCTGATTGAGGAACAGTGGCGGGAGGTTGTGAGAGCGTTCAACGACACCGGCATCGACGGTTATGAACTGAACTTTTCCTGCACGCATGGCATGGCGGAGGGCGGCGGCGGCGCACAGGTCGGCAGCCGCGAGGAGTCCATCAAGATGGTCACCCGTTGGGTACGGGAAGAGACCAACCTCCGCGTAATGCCGAAGCTCCCTGCAATGGTGCCTGATCTTCCCGGGAAGGCCAGAGCCGCAAAGGAAGCCGGTGCCGATGCAATCGCCGCGATCAACACGCTCAACTCCCTGCCGGGCATCGACCTTCACGCCTTCGTTCCGTATCCCAGCGTGGGCGGCAATTCTGCTTTCCAAGGCCTCAGCGGTCGGGCTATCAAGCCAGTCGCGCTGAGAAGCGTGGCGCAGATCGCCGGAGCAGTCGATCTGCCGGTCTCCGGTATGGGCGGCATCTACACCTGGGAAGACGCCGCGGAATTTATTCTGGCAGGCGCACGTTCCCTGCAGGTATGTTCTTCAGTCATGGAATATGGCTACGACATCGTCAGCAAGATGAAGAGCGGGCTGCTCGACTATATGGATGAGATGGGCTTCGAAACCATCGACGACTTCGCCGGAAAGGCGCTGGCGCATATCGCGCCCCACAGAGAGCTTCCGCGCCGCTACAGGCTGTATGCGAAGGCCGACGGGGAAAAGTGCATCGGCTGCGGACGCTGCGTCCATTCCTGCGCGGACAGCGCCTACGGCGCCATCGCGCTCGCTGACGGCCATGCCTGCGTTGACCCCGCCAAGTGCGACGGCTGCGGCCTATGCAGCCAGATCTGCCCGGTCGGCGCTATTTCCATGATCCGGCGCTGATCGCGGCGGAGGCGGAATGATGAATGACCTGAACATCCTCAACGGAACTATCGTTCGCCCTGAAGGCCTGGAGCCGGCCGATCTCGCCGTCCGCGACGGCAAAATTGTCGGTATAGCGGCGCCCGGCCAGCTCAAGGGCCCTGCCAAAGAAGTGATCGACGCCGCCGGAAAGTACATTTTCCCGGGTATGCTCGACACCCATGTGCATATTCGCGGCGGCAGCCTGGCCTACCGTGAAGACTTCACCTCCGGCACAATCGCGGCGGCCTCCGGCGGCATCACCACCATCATGGAGATGCCGGTGGGCAAGCCTCCCGCCTGCACACCCGCTGATTTTGAGAACCGGCGTCGTGAGATGGACGCGGCGGCCTGTGTGGACTTCTGCATCTACGGCGGCGCAGGCGCAGATAACCTGGACGACATCGTTCCTCTGGCCGAACTCGGCGCCATCGCTTATAAAACCTTCCTGATGCCGCCGGTTCCCGGCCGCGAGAAGGAGTTTTACGGCCTTTGCTGTGAGACGGCAGAGGATCTTAAGAAGGCGATGGAGCGCGTGCGTCGGACGGGCCGTGTGCTTGCCTGCCACAGCGAACTCAACGAGTATGTGGCCGAACCCACCGCCAGGCTGATGGCGGAAGGGCGTAACGGCATCAAGGCTTTCGGCGAATCCCGCCCGAAAGAGGCGGAGCTCGAAGCGGTCAAGCGCGTGATTGCCTGCGCTGAAGAGACCGGCTGCCGCGCCTCCATCTGCCATGTCAGCGTCCCCGAGACCATTGATCTTCTAGAACAGGCAAAAAAACGCGGAGTGGACATCCACAGTGAGACCTGCCCGCAGTACCTGGTCTTTAACGATGAGAACGCTGCCTTTGCCGGCGTATTTGCCCGCATGAAACCGCCTCTGCGTTCTCCCGAAACGGCGGAAAAGCTCCTCCGGGACTATGCCGAAGGCCGCATCGAGATCACCGGCAGCGACCATGCCCCTTATACGAAAGAGGAAAAGCTTAGAAACGGCGATGATATCTGGCATGCCTTCGACGGTCTGCCCGGTCTGGAGCTCTCCTTGCTTCTGCTGCTGAATAAGGCGGCGGAAGGGAAACTGAGCTATAGCCAGATCGCCAGAAATACGGCGGAAACGCCTGCCGCGCTCTTCGGCATTGATGACCGCAAGGGGCGTGTGGAAATCGGCAGAGACGCCGATCTGGTTCTGATCGAGAGGCTGGATACGCCGCACGAGCTGCATCTGGACGAGCTCTTCTCCAAGAGCCGCGACAGTGCGGTGCTGTACGGCGGGACCAGGATGACGCATCGCGTCGCCCGGACGCTTGTCCGCGGCAAAACCGTCTTTGCAGACGGGCAATTCAACGGAAGCATTGGCTTCGGCCAGCTTATAAAACCCAAGTCCAAATAACCGAAAGGAAGGAAACAACAACTATGAAAACCAATATGCGCGGCAGAGATTTCGTGACTCTTCAGGATTACACCGGTGAAGAGATTCAGACCATTCTGGACACCGCCTTCGAACTGAAGCTCCAGAATGCTATGGGTCAGCCTCATGAACTGCTGAAAAACAAGACCCTCGGCATGCTCTTTGCACAGCCCTCCACCCGCACCCGCGTCTCCTTTGAGACCGGTATGACCCAGCTGGGCGGCCATGCCCAGTATTACAGTGAGGATTCCATGCAGCGCAAGAACAAGGAGACCTGGGCAGACACCGGTCTGGTCCTCTCCCGTTACCTGAACGCTCTGATGGTCCGCCTTTACGACCTTGAGGAGTACGGCATGGCTCGCGACATTATGAACGAGATCCGCAACAACACCACCATCCCCGTGATCAACGGCCTGGACGACAAAGAGCATCCCTGCCAGTGCATGGGCGACCTGATGGTCATCCAGGAGAAGCTCGGCCGCACCGAGTGGAAAAAGAAAAAGATCGTTATGAGCTGGGCATACGCAGAGCGGGTCAAGTCTCCCGGCGTTCCCCAGGCAATGCTGACCGCATGTGGTCTGCTCGGCGCCGACATCACTCTCGCATACCCGAAAGGATACGAGCTTGACGATCAGTACATGGAGTTCGCGCAGAACGCTGCAAAGACCTCCGGCTCCAAGATCTCCGTCACCAATGACATTTACGAAGCCTGCGAAGGCGCAGATATCATCTACGCGAAGAGCTGGGGCAGCACCCACGGCATGCCCAAGGGAGAAGACCAGGAGTATCGCAAGCAGTTTGCTGAGGATTGGCGTATTTCCGAAAAGCACTTCGCCCTGGCGAATCCTGTCTCCTACTACATGCATCCGCTGCCCGCAGCGAGAGGCGAAGAAGTTGACGACGCCGTCATCGACGGACCTCACTCCATCGTTTACGACCAGGCCGAGAACCGTCTGCACGCACAGAAGGCGGTTCTAACGCTGCTCATGAAGTAAAACAGCCCCCGTATCCCGCGGCCACTCCCTTGCGAAGAATCATCGGCGGGGGGGCTCCGCCGACAAAACAAAAATTAAGAAGAGGAAGATGAACAAATGTTTGGCTTACCGTTTCCAACTTATCTTGGCTGGTTTCTCAGCCCTGGAATCATGATTTTCACGCTCTGCCTCAGCATCGGCCTCTACGCAAACTACAACAAAAAAGAGGCAGCCAAAAAGCAAGAAAAAGAAAAGAACGGGAAATAGAAAGAAAGGAGGAATAGTACGTGAAGAATTCTGTAGTAATTATGGGATATGTCATCCTCGCGGCATATCTCATCGGCATGCTCGTCATCGGCTTTCTCTGCCGCAAAAAATACACCGACACCGTCAGCGGCTTCTTCGCAGGCGGCAAAAAACTCGGGCCTTGGGTATTCGCACTGACCTATGGTTCCACTTATCTAAGTTCTTCGACCTTCATTGGTAATACCGGAACCGCTTACAGCGGCGGTATGGCATATCTCTTCATGCCTCTGGCCCAGGTTCTGTCCCTGCCTCTCGGTCTGATTATCTTCTCGCATATGCTGCGCAAGATGTCCAAGACGCTGGATGTTGTTACGATTCCCGCATACATCGAGAAGCGCTTTAAGAGCCCGGTCGCGGGAGCCATCGCTTCCGTTGTCATCGTTCTCTTCTTCATCCCGTATCTGGTCGGTATCGTCAAGGCCGGTTCCCTCTCTCTGGGCTCCCTGCTTGGCGTTCCGTACAAGGCCGGCGTACTGATGGTAGCGCTGATTTCCGTGCTGTATCTGATGTTCGGCGGCTACATGGCCCGCTGCTACACCGATGTCATACAGGGTATCATGATGTTTGTCGGTATGACTGCAGTTCTGATTGCCGGCTTCTATATTGTCGGCGGCCCCGCCGAAATTGCCAAGGGCGTTGCCGCTTCCGATCCGGCCCTGCTTGAGACTCCGGGGCCGAAGGGCTGGTCCGCTTTATTCCTGTATTCGACGGTTTTTGCAATCGCCCCCTGGGGCCTTCCAACGCTGGTTCAGACGAACTTCACCATCGGCAACCGCAAGAACGTGTATACCGCCGCGATCGTCCTTTCCGTGTGGGTTGCCTTCGTGCTCTGCGGCTCCATGATCATCGGCAACATGGGCCGTGCCTACTTCGGCAACGCCTTAGCAGACAATGCAGATAAGGTGTTCCCGTCTCTGGTTATGGCGTGGTTCCCGAATGCCTTAGGCGCACTTATCATTGTCGCGGTTATTGCCGCCGCTATGTCCACGATTGACGGTACCCTGATGAACTCCGGCGCTGCCATCGGCGTGGACATCTACAAGCGCTTCCTTAAAAAAGACGCAAGCGACAAAACCGTTATCAAGGTCACCAACATCACCATGTTCGTGATCACGGCCATCGTCATTATCTGGGCATTCAATCCCCCTGCCATGGTTCTTACCCTCACGTCCTGGGCATTCTCCCTGATCGCCGGCGGTCTCATCGTCCCCGTTTACGTCGGTCTCTACTGGAAGAAGGCCACCAACGCCGGCGCTGTCGCCGCTATTATCGCAGGTGTTCTGGGCACCCTGCTCTGGTACGTCACCAAGTCTCCGCTTGGTATTCCCCCCTTCGTTATGGGCTGCGTGTTTTCTCTCCTCGCAATGTTCATTGCCAGCAAACTGTCCAAGCCCCTGCCGCAGGAATTCATCGACGAGCTCTTTGCTCCCGTTCCGGATGAGCAGATCTACGACGCTGAATAAGTAATCTGAATGGCGCTGCTCCCGGTAGTCTGCTGCAAAGGGAGAATCCACTCCGCTGCGAAGTTCCCTGGATCGGCACATTCCCCCAACGAAAAGAAAGAGGAAAAAGTATGGCGAAAACACAGGTTGACCTCAGCGGCTACAA
>CAZEWU010000017.1:0-11191 GCA_964516155.1 uncultured Caldisericota bacterium | reverse complement strand
TCTTCAACGGCGAATGTGTACTTGCCCGCAAAGGGTTGAAGCGTGACCCGCTCCGCTCTGGCAGGCAGGCTGGACAGGTCCTGGAAAACATCCATCGATTTGAGAACGTCCCCTGTGAACCAGACTCCATCCTTCGCTATATACAATGGAACGATGTCGAAAAGCGTCTCGTCCAGAGTGTTCATTGCCTGAACCCCGGTAATGATAGAAACTTCATGCTCAACGGAACGCGATCCGAATACTACGGCAATCTTCTTCCTCATGTACATCTCCCTCAATCCACCCCGCCACCGGGCAGGATTCTGCTGAAAGTGTCTCAATCGCTGATTCCATGCATTTTCAGTGTATTCCCTTTAGACCCATTTGCAACGAAACAACTGCGGCTGCGCTTTGACAGATATGGCGGTGCAGCATACCATGAGATGATACTAACGACACTAAAGGACACAGCTCATGAATTACAGAACATTCGGGAACCTGGATTGGAAACCATCAGCGCTGGGATTCGGGACCATGCGGTTGCCGGTCATCGGCAATGATACCTCCGCCATCGACGAACCACAGGCGATTGCAATGATCCGCGCCGGTATTGATGGAGGCATCAACTACATTGACACAGCTTATCCCTATCACGGAGGCATGAGCGAGACCCTGGTCGGCAAAGCGCTGGGTTCCGGCTACCGGGAAAAAGTCCGTCTTGCAACGAAAATGCCGTCCTGGCTTATCCATTCGCAGGAAGATATGACGCGTTACCTTGAGGAACAGATGCGCCGCCTGCAGACCGAGCATATCGACTTCTATCTCCTTCACGCCCTGAACGCCGGCTACTGGCACGCTCTCCGGGATGCAGACGTCATCGCATGGAGCGAAGCGCAGATACGTTCAGGACGCATCGGGCACCTCGGCTTCTCCTTTCATGACAGTAATGCGGTATTTCATGAGATCATTGATGCTTATGACGGATGGTCATTCTGCCAGATCCAGTACAACTTTCTTGACGAACACAACCAGGCGGGCACTGAAGGACTTCATTATGCCGCTTCCAGAGGACTCGGGGTGGTCGTGATGGAACCATTGCGCGGCGGGAAACTCGCACGTCCCTCCCCTGCCATCGATGCATTATGGCACGAAGCAGCACGGCAACGGACACCTGCCGAGCGGGCGCTGGACTGGGTATGGAATCATCCCGAAGTTTCACTGCTTTTGAGCGGGATGGGCACGATGGAACAGGTGGAGCAGAATCTGGCGGCTGCAAGCCGTTTTCAGACCGGTGGTCTGACGCCGGAGGAACTTGCCCTCGTCCGCAGTATACGGGATGCTTATCAGGCGCGCATCCAGGTCCCATGCACCGGCTGCCGTTATTGCATGCCCTGTCCTCGGGGAGTCGATATCCCGGGACTGTTCGGACTCCTCAATGAAGGCGCCATGTTCGAAACCTGGGATGCTCAACGCCAACGCTACGGCCGTATGAAAGAGGCAAAAACTACGCCGGATGTCTGTATCCGTTGTGGCGCATGCGAGAAGAAGTGCCCGCAGCAGATCTCTATCCGGGATCAGCTGGGCGTTGTCGCCAGCCGATTTACTTGATGGACGAGGACGTATTGTTTTTGCGAGCTAGCTGGCACGCCCGGCAATAGCCATAAAGGACAAGACTGTGCTCGGTCACCTGAAATCCTGTTTCAGAGGCGACATGACTGGCAAATTCCTCGACAGGGCATCCGTCCAGAGGAAACACCTTGTGACAGTTAAGACAGACCGCATAGTGGCGATGTGGCAGCGCTGCCAGCTCAAAGAGGGCACGGTCCTGGTCGGCAAGCACCATCTTGTGCACCGCGCCACGCTCTGCAAGCCGATCAAGGTTGCGGTAGACAGTGGACAACGCAACATGCGGCTCCCGATCGCGCAATATCTCCAGAACAGCCTCCGCCGTCATGGGGGCTGAAGAATGAGACAATATGTCAATCAGGTCGCGACGCGCTCTGGTCACTCTCAGCCCGGTGAACATCCGCCGGGGACCAGCGCCGGAATGCACAGTGCGCTGACCGTCCGCTCGTGACTTTGACGTTCTCATCGCATCACCAACTGCAAAACTATGCCGGCGATGCTGCTGATTCCCAGGAGCCATGCAATGACCTTGAATGTGTTCGCCGGGTCATGATTTTCCTTGAGCAGGACCAGCAGGCCAAGGCCTCCGGCCGCGCTCAGTCCTGCGATGACTGAACCGAAGCTCAGAACTCCGCTGAGGTAGAGTTCTGTTATTGCGACGCTTGCAGCGCAATTGGGAATAATCCCTATGAGAGCCGCCAGAACAGGCTGCAATAACGTATGGCCGAGAAGAATCCGCGACAGGTTTGCCTGTCCTACTTTTGCAACGATCAAGCCGATGAGGCAGGACGTGAGAAAAATGAAACCGGTGACCTGCGCGGTATGACGAAGAGCAGCTCCGGCTATTCCCCGCCATTGAATCGGGGTTCCCTGCTCATGATCGCATGATTCCCGCGTCTCATTGCACGCACAGTTCCGTTTTCCAACTTCTTCAGCACAGGATTCTGCTGACCTCCGGTCCCGGCAGCTGGCAAAACGCCGGGCATTCTCCCGTCGCATGACCACATCGACAAGGTAACCGCTGCCGGTCGCAAGGATGATCTTTGTCGCAACAAGTGGAAGAACGACATGGATGCGGGCCGGCTGCGACAGAATGATCGGCAGCGCTTCGTCAGAGGTTGAAAGATAGACGGCAACGATCGTCCCCATGCTGATGAGGCGCTGCGTATATAGCGCGCTCGCCATGACGGAAAACCCGCACTGCGGAATGGAGCCCCCGAGTGCTGCAATCACAGGACCCGCCTGTCCGGCCCTCTCAACAGCCCGGACCACACGCTGTTGCCACCGCGCTTCCACGTATTCCAGCCCAAGATAGACGACCAGAAGGAGCGGAATCATGCGCAAGGTATCCAGGAGTGCGTCCTTAAGAACTCCCCACATGCTGTGACCTCCAGTTGCAAATGATTTGCAATAAATATATTTCAGTTTACATTGCTGCAAATCATTTGCAACAGCACAGAGAGAACAATATTGAAGAACCTGTACTTTTTCACATGTTAATGAATATTCCTGGAACCTGCTCTGCCGTAACACGGTTTTTTCGTTACAATGAATTGTCACAAGATAAGCGAGGTATCTATGACGGAAAATGAAAAACTTGTACAAAGCACTATCAGGGAAGGACGCGCCGTTCTGTGCGCTGCAGGTAATCAACGCCTGCTTTTCGAATCACAGGGAAAAGGTATTCAGCCCCTGTTGACTGCGCTTGAACAGAAAGAGGTTTTCCGCCGGAGCTCTCTGGACTGGGGGGATAAACTGGTCGGCAGAGCTGCCGCATTCCTGCTGGTCCTGCTGTGTCCCCGATCCGTTTTTGCGGCTACGGCAAGTTCTGGAGCACTGGATATTCTGAAGCATGCCGGTATCCCCTGCTCCTGCGATGCTCTTATCCCGATCGTTCTGACCCCTGACAGGACCAAGCTCTGCCCGATGGAAGAGGCAGTCCGGAATCTGGAAGATCCGCTGCCGGCTCTGGTAGCGTTACAGAAAAAAGTAGCAGAAATGAACTGCGCCCGGAATACTGTATCGTATCCGGAAAGGAGAATTCGATGAATACTCTTGTTGATCGTTTCCTGCACTACGTATCGTTCGACACTCAGTCGGACGAGAACTCTACGACATTCCCGAGCACAGAGAAACAGTTTGCTCTTGCTCACGAGTTGGTCAAAGAATTGCTTGGCCTGGGACTGTCGGATGCAGCAGTAGATACTAACTGTTACGTTACTGCAACCCTGAAAGCCAACTGCC
This sequence comes from uncultured Caldisericota bacterium, assembly GCA_964516155.1. Classification (GTDB taxonomy): domain Bacteria; phylum Caldisericota; class Caldisericia; order Cryosericales; family Cryosericaceae; genus Cryosericum. The sequence continues at coordinate 7,342 of CAZEWU010000017.1, read as the reverse complement.
CCGATCCCGGGTCCGTTCCCGTCATCGGTTTTCTGGCGCATATGGATACCTCGCCGGATGCTTCTGGAAATGGAGTAAAACCACGGATCGTCCAGGCATATGATGGCGGCGATATCATTCTGAACAAAGAAAAGAAGATGGTACTGAGCCCATCCGTGTTTCCCGCCATGCTCAAGCATACAGGCGAAGATTTCATCGTCGCCGACGGCACGACCCTCCTCGGAGCGGATGACAAGGCCGGCATCGCCGAGATCGTCACCGCCATGGAATACTTGATTGCCCATCCTGAGGTGCAGCACGGAACAATCAAAATCGGCTTTACGCCGGACGAAGAAGTCGGACAGGGTGTCGACCGTTTTGACGTCGGCAGGTTCGGAGCCAAGTATGCCTATACACTCGACGGCGATGAACTGGGCGGCCTCGAATACGAGAATTTCAACGCCGCCGCCGTTCATTATACGATCGAAGGAAAGAGCATTCATCCAGGCTCGGCCAAAGGTATCATGAAAAACGCTGCTCAGATCGCAGCTGAACTGATCACGCTCTTCCCCGGCGACGAGACGCCTCGTACAACAGAGAACCGGGAAGGATTCTATCACCTCACGGATATCGAGGGCACCTGTGAAAAAGCCGACGTCAAGTTCATCGTGCGGGATCATGATAAGAAAAAATTCGAGGCACGCAAAACAATGGCAGAAGCGATCGCAGAGTTCCTCAACGTCAAGTATGGGAACGACACTGTAACAGTGCAGATCCACGATTCCTATTACAACATGCGCGAGGTCATCGAACAGCACATGGAACTCGTGGATATCGCCCGCAGAGTCATGGGCGAGCTCGGCATTACTCCGCTCATAAAACCGATCAGAGGGGGCACGGACGGAGCCCGTTTGAGTTACATGGGACTGCCCTGCCCGAACCTGTTTACCGGTGGACATAACTACCATGGGCCATTTGAATATATCGTCATCCAGTCAATGGAAAAAGCCGTTCAGGTCATTGTCGGCATCGCGCAGGCATTTGCGGCACAGAAAACAATCTGAGAACAAACAGGGTAATTCTGTGCCAATAGTTGCAGAAGGGGCTCCCCTCAGGGAGCCCCTTCTGCAACTCACAAGACTGATCGAGACAAACAGATCAGATCATTTTTCCATGCAGAGCAGCAAGAACACGCTCAGGGGTAAACGGCGTCCGATGCAAACGGATGCCCGTTGCATCAAAGAACGCATTTCCGATGGACGGCATCGCTCCGTTGATACCGATCTCAGCAACTGATTTTGCGCCCCATGGACCTGTCGGCTCGTAGTTGTCAACGACGATGACCTCGGTAGGAGGCATATCCCGGGTTGACAGGATCTTGTAATCAAAGAGGGACGGATTGGTCATATTCCCATGAGATCCAAAATGGTATTCTTCTGTCAGGGCAAACCCTACAGCATTGGCGATAGCACCGAGAACCTGTCCGCGGACAAGATCAGGGTTGATGGAAATGCCGCAATCCACAGCTGCAACGTATTTGAGGACCTCGATCTTCCCGGTAAGCTCATCCAGCTCAATCTCCACAAAGTGCGCAGCGAAAGGCGGCGGCGAGTACGGAGAGACAAAGGACTGCGTCGTGGCGATCTGTTTCTGGTTGACCTCATAGTAGGCACGGTAGGCAATATCAGACACAGACACCTTTTTCCCGCTGCGTACTGAAACGACATTTCCCAGATCCATGCGATAGAACGAAAGGATGGGGTCCGGCGCGGTATTGTCCCATTCGACCTTCGGTTCGCCATTCACAAGCTGAGGGTCGAGGGTCTCGCCCAGTATTTCTGCCGCCACGCCGAAGATCTGGTTACGAACAGCTTTCGCCGCCTTGACAACGGCTCCGCCGGAAACAAAAGTCGTGGAGGAAGCATAAGCGCCGACATCAAACGGCGTCAAATCGGTATCGCTCGAAAGAACACTGATCTTATCCATGCCGATGCCAAGCACTTCCGCGGCCATCTGCGCCAGGATGGTGTCCGAACCGGTGCCGAGATCCGTCGCTCCCATCGTCATGAAGTAACTGCCATCTTCATTGAGTTTGATGGATGCCGAAGCCATGTCGACCAGCGGAATCCCTGAACCCTGCATATGTGTTGACATACCGACGCCGCGTATCTTATGACCATTACGGGTACGTTTGCCGCGCTTTTCATTCCAGCCGATAGCCTTGGCACCAAGATCAATGAGCGTCGGCAAGGTACAACTCTTGATTGTCTGCGCGACCCCCTGACGGCCTTCACCAAGCGCTTCGAAAATGGGAGATCCTTCGCCGACCTTGATAATGTTTTTCCTGCGGATTTCCAGCGGGTCCATGCCAAGTTTCGCAGCGAGGTCGTCAATTGATGACTCCAACGCAAATTAGCCCTGTGTCGCGCCGTATCCGCGGTATGCGCCGGGAACCGGAAGATTGGTATACACGGCGTCCCCGTAGAAACGGAGATCCTTCGCCTTGTTGTAGAGCGGCAGCGTCTTGCTGCCGGTATTCGACATGACGGTAAGGCCATGAGAACCGTATGCGCCGGTGTTGCTCAGGACATACATCTTCAACGCCTTGAAATTGCCCTGTTTGTCAGAGCCGATATCCATGGTGACTCTCATCGGGTGTCTGGTCCTGGAAGAGATGAATTCCTCCTTGCGGGTCAGTTCGATCTCGCAGGGGAGTCCGGTTTTGATCGTCGCATAAGCAACAAGGTCATCAATGAGGATTTCCTGCTTTGTCCCAAAACCGCCGCCAAGACGGGGCTTGATCACCCGCAATCTGCTCATCGGAATGTTGAGAACTCGTGATACGATACGGCGGGTGTGCCACGGGACCTGAGTGCTGGAGACAATAGTGATCTTTCCCATGGGATCCGTATAAGCAAAAGCAGTATGCGTCTCAATAGGAGTATGCTGGGCATAATGTGTCTGGAATGTCTCTGAAACAGAAACATCGGATTCTTTCAGCGCCTTGTCGACGTCCCCGATAACGATGTCAACATGAGCGGCAACATTGTGAGCCGCATCATATGCACCTTTGGGATCTTCAGGATGCACCAGGGGAGCGCCATCGTTCATGGCATCATCGGCATTAAGAACGGCCGGCTGTTCCTCGAACGTTACTTTGATAAGTCTGAGAGCCTTGGCGGCGATCTCCTTCGATTCAGCAAAAACCGCCGCAACGCGGTCTCCCACGAAACGTACGTGTTCGCTGAACATCTGGCTGTCATAGGGCGAAGGTTCCGGCCAGCCCTGACCCGCCGTCGTATAATACGTACGGGGAGTGTTCTTGTATGTCAGAATAACGTGAACGCCGGGCAGAGCCTCGGCGGCGCTGGTGTCCAGCGATGTGATCATTCCATTGGGAATGGGGCTGGTCAGGATCAGTCCATGCAAACGATTGGGAAAATCCTTCGCTGCGATATCATCTGTATACAGCGGCGCACCGGCTGCCAGAGCGTAGCCATCGACCTTGTCAACCGATTGCCCTACCACATGGGTTGCCGGGAAAGAACCTTCGCTGAGATGCACGAATCCTTTTTTCTCAACGCTCATTTCGTGCCTCCCTTGCGAAGCTGTTCTGCTGCTTCCAGCACAGCCTCGACCTCCTGCTCATACCCGCTGCAACGGCAATAATTGCTGTCCATTGCCAGCCGGATCTCTTCTTCCGTTGGATCCGGGTTCTCGTCCAGTAACGCTTTGGCCGAGGTAATGGCTCCAGGGATGCAGTATCCACACTGGACTGCACCATTTTTTACAAAGGCCTCCTGCAGGGGATGCGGATGCAGTTCCGTCCCGATGCCACGGACAGTCGTCACAGCGTGTCCATTTGCTTTTGCTGCAAGCGTAAGGCAGGAAGCAACGGGGCGCCCGTCCAGAAGGACCGTGCAGGCGCCGCAGTCACCTGCATGGCAGCTTCCCTTGACTTCGAGATAACCTTCCCGCCGCAGAACGTCCAGCAGAACGTCATCCGGCTGGACGTCAAAACTGCGTTCAATCAGATTAACAGTTATGGTTATTTTCATTGTGCCACCTCTGTCATATGTTCTCCGAGGTTAATAAGGGCCGCGCGTACTAATGCATGCCGGAATTCACCGCTGGCGCGCAGGTCACTGCCCACCTCGACGATGTCCGGAGCAAGCTCTGCTACCCGTTCGAACGTTTCTTTTGTCAGGGGGCGTCCAACAAGTTCTTCCGATAAGCGAGGATACAACGCTGCATGCGCAGGCCGCCCCGCAAAAACAATGTTTGCTTTTGTGATCATGTTGTGATCGCCGGCAATCAATGCTGAACAGTGGAGCAGCGATATATCCTGACGTGTCCGCGTGAACCGCCACAATGACCCGCGGGCCGTCTTGTTCTCTGCAGGCAGAATGACACCTTTGATAAGCATCCCCGGATGCTTTGCTTCAATATACTCCGCAAGCGGAACGAGATGGTCAGTCCCATCAAACAATAGTACGCGTGCGTCAAGAGCGATCAGATGCGGAACAACGTCATTCCAAGGCTGATTGCGGCCAATAACGCCTCCGACAGTGATCATGTCCCGCAAGTTGTTATGAGCGATATGGCCTGCAAGATATGTCAGGGATCCTCCGGCATATTCCTTTACCACAGCATTTTTACTAATAGTTGTCAATGTCACTTGCGAACCGATTTCAATTCCTTCATGCGTTACATTAATGAAGTCCAGATTACAGTGAGACAAATCAATTAACGTTGCCACTTCGGGATTGCGCCGGAGAACCAACTCTACGCCGCCGCCAAGATATGCAGCGCCCGCTCCGGTCTGCTTCGCCTTGTTAACTGCATCCTGAGGCGATGTTGCATAATAGAATTCAGAGATTTTACCCATCGGGGCCTCCTTACGAAACAATGCTCACAACAACGTTCATAATAGCTTCACAACAACAAAAATGCAACAAGTTACGCCAACGCCGCAGCCTTGGAAAGCCAGCCGGAACCGCCGCATCATGAGGTAAAACGGAACAGAGAAGTCCTGGTGAGAACAATAATGCGGCAGTACCGGCAAAAAGAACACGGCCTGGACACAGTACGGCAACGATGTCATCGAAGAACGCCTGATCACTTGCTACATCAACGGTGCATCGGCATCCCGTTTATCATGTACCGCAGTGTGGTAACAATCCAGACCGTCATCCTTGCCGAACGCCTGAATATCACGGTCATTGCCTTCTCCCTGCCGGGTGCACGAATACCTGCGCCCAATCCGGGATGGGTTGACGGCGCCCTTGATCCTGTTATTCGCTGTGAGCAGATGCAATGATCTCCGCCTGCTCACGCCGTGCTTTCTGCTCTGTATTCTGAATGTAAAATGACAGCTTCAGGAACTCCTGCGACAGGTCGACAGAAAGTATCGGGATCTTCTCGGGAGTCCTGATGGTCTGTGGCGCAAAGCTGAGAATGCCGCGGATTCCGGCCTCGCAGAGATTCCGTGCGATAGTCCGGGCACTCGGCCCGGGGACCGTGATCACACCGATAGCGATCTGCTCGCGGCGAACAATAGTCTTGAGTTTATCAGCCGGATAAACCAGGACACGACCGACATGCGTTCCGATTTTCCGGGGATCCGTGTCGAATGCTGCAATAGATTTGAATCCCCATTTCTGAATGGTGCGGTTGGTTATCAGAGCTGTTCCGAGAGATCCGACGCCTACGATGCAGCACGTCCAGCGTTCCGCCCCATGTCCGAAGATCTCCTCAACTCCTGATTTCAGTCGTTCTACGTCGTAGCCGCTGCCCCGTTTCCCGAATTTTCCGAAAAAGGAAAGATCACGCCGTACCTGCTCTCCTGTCACGCCGGTCATTTCCGCCAGCTCCCGGGACGACAATGCGGTAACACCCTGTTGTTCGAGGTATGTAAGACAACGAAGGTACATCCCCATTCTCGCAACAGCGGCCTTGGAAATTCCTTCTGTTTTGTGAAATGTTTCCATGATTTTCTGCCTCATACCTGTATACAATTTCACAGCTTCTCATTGCCAACGACCCCCTGTTCCAGTTCTCTCAAAAATCCCAGAAGAAGCATCTGGACCTTCGGGTCAGTCAGTTCATCAGCCGTAAAAACGCTTCGGAGTTCACTGGTTTTCACAGTATATACCAGATTATCGTGCTTGCGGCGAATATCCCAGCTCACCGCTGGATCGGCAATAAGCAGCGCAAAAAGAGTCGAAGGAATGTCTCCAAGAGGAAGGCAGTCGATATTGTCGGCATGAAATGTTGCGCAGACAGTGGTCCCTGCACCGATCCGGCTTGCCAGTACGACCCCTCCGCCTGTGAGTTCGGTATTCTCACGAAGGAAAGGCAATCCCAGCCCGAACCGGCGAACCTTGTGAGAACGCGTTGTGAAGAACGGATCAAAGACCTGCCGCTGGACCTCAGCCGTCATACCGCAGCCGTTATCCCTGACGACGAAGACAATAATATGCCGGCCGGTATCCTGAGTAATAGCAAGACGGACCTCATCAGCCTTTGCGGTGATACTGTTCGAAGCGATATCAAGGATATGGTCTGCAATGGTTCTCATGCCAGATGGACCCCCCTTCCCCTCTCGTGCCGGAGAGCCATCAGAACTTCATGAACAGAGATATCCTCAACGCTGAACACACACCGGGGAAACCCGATAGCGTCAAGACTGTGAGCGTCGCTGCCAGATATGAACTGCGGGTGCCCCGGCAACTGCCTGGTAACCCGCTCCACGTTCGTCCTGTGCGCAATCTCATACGTGGCAAATTCCATCTGCGGCGTCACGATGCCAAGCTGATACAGAAGTCCATAGCGACGATCGAGATGACTCGGAACAACAACGCCGCCGCAGGACTCGGCAATTCCGCGAAGGCGTTCAAGGCCCAGTTCACTGGCCATGGAGAGAAGGAAGGGAAACTGTCCCGTAAATTCGTCACGCTCATTGCAGATAATCTGGTAGCCGAAGCGCTCAGGATCATTGGGAACATGCGGGTACGATCGGAACAACCGGCGCGCGAACGACCACAGAGATGCCGTCTCCTCAAAATAGCAGAGCAGGTGGACTTCCTCGGCAGTCGTCGCCTCCATCCCCGGGACAAACAGGATCCCCCATCGCTGAAAGACGCGCTGGAACGCTCCTGCGTTGCAGGCGGCATTATGATCAGTGAGAGAAGCTATCTTCACACCGCGAGCGGACAGCCGTCGGGCGATCTCGCCCGGGACCATGGTGATATCGGCGCATGGAGACAGACAGGAATGCAGGTGCAAGTCTCCGGCGATCTGCAACCGTATTACCTCAGCCCTAATGCGTAGAGTTTGCCGGAGATGCTGTATGCCGAGTCTT
>CAZEWU010000016.1:0-11229 GCA_964516155.1 uncultured Caldisericota bacterium | reverse complement strand
ACAATACCATCGGCGCCGGTCACCGGACCGTCGTCAACGGGCCCGTCGGCAGGATAGAGGGCGATGTGCTCCGGGTCTGGGTCAACAACGAACAGGACCACGGCCAGATGCCCCGTCGTCCCGACGAGATGGCAGTACCGGATCGTCCTGCAAACCTGACTTTTGTCTTTCCCAATCTCTGGCAGAACTATCTCGGAGAACGCGTGCGCATCACGGCGGCGTTTGTCTGTGTCGATGATGAGCACAGCGTTCTGTATCTGCGGTTCTACCGTTCATTTGGACGCCTTCCCGGCATCCGGCAGTTTTTTGATTGGGTTACGGGACTTGCAGATATTCGCATTGCTCACCAGGATCGCCGGATCGTTCAGACGCAGCGTCCGTTTATCAGCGAACTGCGGGGCGGTGAACAGCTGATCCGCGGAGATTCCCCCATTGTTCTGTACCGCAGGCGCCGTGCTGAATTGCAGCATAAGGCTCAGATGCCCGTCTCCTGAAATGAAAAGGCCCCGGGAGCACCCCAGGGCCTGACATTATTGTTACCAGCCGCCGCCTCCTCCACCTCCACCTCCGCCGCCGCTGAAGCCGCCTCCTCCACCTCCACCTCCGCCGAATCCGGATTTGCTGCCGGGCGGTGTGGCCGAAGAACTGATGACGTTGCTGAAGCCGGTGCCGAGATTCTCGGCAAAAACAGCGGGGTTGTGAGCGTTCCAGTACGGGCCGACATACCACAGCGGCACGTAAGGACGGCCTTCGGCCTCCATGCGGGCGAAGATGCCGGCAAACTGCTGGGACCAGCGTTGTTCTACGCCGAGCGCCAGCGCGAAGGGCAGGTATTTCTCGAAGATCTCCGGTGTCCGGTCGGGAGGATCAAGCAGATTCATACGGTCTTTTTCCGTCACTGAAAGATAGAGCTTGAAGCCTTCGACGGCATCCATGAGCCTGCGTCCTTCCTTTGTGTAGGATCTCAGCGTGATGCTGAAGATGACGCCGATAATGATGAGCCCAATGGTGATGACAATGGGAGGGATCGTCTGAGCTACTGCGCCTTGCATGGAAAGGATGAAGGTGAGAACGATGACGATGACAGACAGCAGAATTCCCGTGACTGCATATCCGGTGTTGCTTACGAAATACCGGGGCTGGTAATCCGCTACGAGGGGACGTTTGTGGGCGGTGATCGCAGCCTGGATGTCCTCATAGTTGTCTTGCTTGAAATCTACGCGTGCATGTCCTGCTATCAGCGTCCCGGCAAGCGCGAGCTCATCGTCCGAAAGATCGGTTTCCGCGCCCGTATCCCGTTCTACCCAGTATTGCCGGCCCTCCTGGTGAATCGAGACGTACCGTTTGACTGCCAGGTCGATCAGCGCTGCTGTAAATGCATTGTTGTCATAGCCCTGGCGGGAAAGAAAACGGGTTCCCGCCGGCGACATCCCATCCGGCGGAGCGAACTGCGCAAAAATCGTCCCTCTGTTGGGATCCTTGCCATAGCGATACCAGACGGTCATGTAGTAGAGAAGGATGAGCAGGAATCCAACAATACCGACGATAAGAGCGCTGTTGTCGCGCAGGAACCACGCAAACCGCATGGCGGATGTCGGGGCTTGCACAAATCCCTTGGGCCAGCCCACAACAATGGTCAGGTTCTCGCCGGGATTCAGAGGCGTAGTGGTTGCAAAATGCGGAGTGCCGTCGGACGTTCGCGATTCCGTGTAATTGGCCGCTGTAGATCCTGTCACGCCGGTATAGGCCTGGAGCCCGGTTATTTTTGCTGCAGCGCCGTCCGGCAGAGTCACGGTTGCCGATGCATGCTCAATGGGAAAGAGCCAGCCGGTGCCGGTGACGTTCCAGTACAGTTCATCATGGTCGGCAAAGAATCCAAGTTCCCGGTCAACAGTGTAGCGCAGCACATAGGTGTGTTCACCGGGCGACAGGGTGACATCGGCGCTTCCCATTTTAACGCGTTTTCCATTGGTACGGTTTTCAACCGTGTATGGTTCTGTCCGGCCATCGCGCTGGACGCCGAGAACCGTAAAGTAGATGACTGTTCTCCCGCCGCTGTTCTGATTGGCGTAGATAGTGGGGAAATCATAGTAGATGCCGTGGACGATATCGATCCCCTGTGCCACGACCTTGATCGTATCTTCGACGCGCATCGTACCATCACGGTTAACAGTGATGGCGCTGTCGAAGCTGGTGATGCGCTCTCCTTCCTCGGCGTGAGCGGCCCCCGGGATCATCAGCATGCAGACCAGAAGGATCACCGGCAACAGGAACAGTAACCGTCGTCTATTCATCACAGACACTCCTTTCCATGCATAGTACAGACAAGATGCGGAACACCTCCGGCCTATGCCGGCCGTCCCGATGCTTGCTGTATGAAGGAATGGTCACTTGTTGTCGAAGGAGACCTTGGGAGCTTCGCGCTCTTCTGCGCCTTCCAGTTCGAAGAATTCCGCCTTATGGAACCCGAAAGAATTGGCGATAAGGACCGACGGAAATGTCTCGCACATAATATTGAAATCACGGACCGTGCCGTTATAGTAGCGGCGTGACATCTGGATCTGATCTTCGATCTCTGCAAGTTTTGATTGCAGGTCCAGGAAATTGGTATTGGATTTAAGTTCCGGATACGCCTCGGCTACGGCGAAGAGTGATTTCAGGGTCGTTGTCAGCTGATTCTCAGCTGCGGCCTTGTCGGCGACCCCCGTGGCGCTCATTGCGCGTGAGCGCATCTCGGTAACTTCGGCAAAGACTTTTTCCTCATGCCCGGCGAATCCCTTGACGGTTTCGACCAGGTTCGGGATGAGGTCGTACCGGCGTTTGAGCTGGACATCGATGCCGGACCATGCTTCGTCTTTCATGGTACGCTTGCGGACAAGCTGATTATAAATGCTGACAAGCCACAGGATCAGCACGACAATAACAGCAAGAACAATGTATAACCACATAGTCAGTACCTCCTTTTGCAAATTCGAACACATTACGTTGCACAGAGAATGCCGATACGTGTCACAGTGTAGAGGAAACTTCGATGCAACGCAAGCGCGTTTCTATGAGCGTACGGACGTTACCGGCTGTATCTGGTTCGCATGGACGTCCTCACTGTTTCAGGGGAAATCCCGCAGGGTCAACGATATGGGGGAAGATCCTGGGACTCTTCTTCAGAAACAGTATCTGTGTCGTCCGGCATACCGGATGGCAGCTGAAACGTTCCATCAGAGCCGCAGGGAAAGGGGAGCACAGCGACGGCTGCATCAGGTGTCAGAACTCCGTAAACATGTGGGTAATACAGGCCGTCATCGGCGATTTCCCAGTGAACTTCGCAGTGCAGGAGCTGCTGACTGATACAAAGCAGCACGAGATCATGCTCCCCGTGGTGAAAACGATCAGCAGCGCTCTCGATCTGTTCCAGAGCCGAGCAATGGATGAATCCTTCACCGTCGAAGTTACCATCCGGCGGATACATACCGGTTACGCAGGCCTGCTGCCAGACGGCTGCATGTTCGGTGCGATAGATCATAAGGGTACTCCTTTATGGAATAACGTGACTGCCGGCGAAGATCAGACGGGGTTCGCCTTGCAGGTCAGGTGGTCAAAGTGAATTTTCAAGACGACAATACGGTTGAGGGCTGATGCCGGAAAGATCTCATCCGGAACGCCGGGATGGCATTGCCGGAGGATGACGTTCAGCCCATGGGACTTACCCGGGGGGTCGTCAAGGAACACAGCGGTTCCCGTGCCGATGACCGTCCTGTAATGGGAGGTGCATTCTTCTCCGGTGCTGCCGGTCACGATCCGGACATCTTCCTCAACTTCAATGCAGACACGTGGGTTGGCGCGCAGGATGTCAAGTTTGCGGCCGCTTGTCGCGGCATGAAGGAACAGCTCCGTTCCATCCCAGCCGCAATTCATCGGTACGACATAAGGTTCTGTCCCATCCACCATAGCGATACGGCAGACGGTGGCACGTCCCAGAACTGCATGAATGGCGACGATGTCTGTCACTTCACGATCTTTTCTTCGCATTGGCCGTTCTGTTGTTTCCACGGTTTCTCTCCTGGTTCTTCATGACACATGGACAGTATATGAAAAACTCCGCCACCGTCACGATCGCGGAGTCGGGTGGACGGATAGAATTGTTTGCGGTCTCAGTCGTAGGCATCAGGACAAGCCATCGGATCTTCACCGGATGCCTGTTATCCATACGTAATGGATGGCAAATGGTATGACACTGGATTCAGTATCGTCAAGTAATTTAATTTACGAAGACTAAAATAAACTTAGTGGGTTTTCAAGCCACTCTGTCAGACAAGGAGAAGGGATACCGTTATAGATCGCAGCAGCTCTGCGATAGAAAGGAGCAGGATATGAAGAAGTATAAAGTAATTGTGTGGGGCCTGGGAAATGTAGGCCGCGCTGCCATTCGCATGATTATGGAAAAGGAATGTCTCAGTCTTGTCGGCGCAGTGGACGTCGATCCGGACAAAGTTGGCAAAGATGCCGGTGAAGTGTTCGGCTTCGGGAAAACAGGCGTTATTATAAGCAGCGATGTTGACAGGGTTTTTTCTACGGATGCCGATGTCGTTATGGATTACACACCTCTGGTGAGAGACGAAAAGGGCGGGTTCACCCCCAGCGCTGTTGAAATCTGCAGGGCTCTCAAGGCTAAAAAGAACGTCATTACGACATTGCCGATCTATTATTCTCAAACGCTTACGCCCGATCTCTTCAGAATGATCGACGACTGTGCAAAGGAAAACGGCGTTACCTACCTTCCTTCCGGTCTGCTCCCGGGGGCTTATGCCAGCTATATCCCCATGGTTATCAGCGGCATTATGGGACATGTGGACAAGATAGTTGTTGAAAGTGGCGAGGATGACCAGCACAACTATTCCAGCTGGGTCAAGGTATTCGGTTACGGCGTTGATCCCAAGGTATTTCCGAATGAACGGCTGAAAGCGGGCATTGTTTCTTACTATGTTTCAGGCGTCTACGAAATGGGTGATCGATTGGGCTTCAAGTTTGATGATTTCAAAAGCACTCATGAGGTATTTACCGCGCCAGAAGACCTCAGTCCTATCTGGGGAACCGTTAAGAAGGGCACTATCTGCGGGCACCGTTTCACTATGACCGGTATGGTACATGGTGAAGAGAAAGTGACTCTCCGATATGTGCACAAGATCTGCGACAATATTGTTCCAGAGCCGAAAATATCTGACAGGATTCACATCGAAGGTCTTCCGGGAAACGTCGATGTTGAACTCAAGGGAATGATGCCTCTGGGTGAAAGTTATGTAACAAGCGCCGCTCCCACCGTGAATATTATTCCTGCCGTTGTGAATGCTGCGCCAGGATTCCGTCAGGCGATGGATCTGCCCGTCGTGGTTCCTATCCGGTAAGCTGCCAGGGGCGTGCTGACCCGCCTCATAATGGAAACCACCATTGATGCCGGATGGTGAATCCTGTGAGGCGGGTTTTTCATATCTGATCCTGACCAGCGCGTTGCAGACTCCGGCACCCTCGTTCCACTCTTGAAAAGGTCTGGTGAGATATTCATGAAACAGGCGTAAAGCCCCGCTAATTCATAATTGGCAGCGGTAGAAAGACTGCCTTTTCCTGAAGATTGGCTTAGCCGTCCGGCCTGTCACTCTTTCCTCTTGATATTCAGTACTTGACATATTGAGTATGTGTATTACATTAGCAATACACTAATACAGCGATACTGAAACAATAACAGGAGGTGCCGCATGAGTGTATTAACAGTTCAAAATCTTACAAAGGTATATCGGCCCCGTTTTGGCGGGAAGCCCTGCACAGCGCTGAACGACGTAAACTTTCACGTCGATGATGGTGAATTTGTCGGTATCATGGGGCCTTCGGGTGCAGGGAAGACGACGTTGCTCAATATCATCGCGACGATCGATACCCCAAGCTCTGGTTCGGTGACGATCGGGGACGACGTTATTACGACGTTACGGGAGCCGGCGCTTTCGACGTTCCGGCGCGAGCATCTTGGTTTTATCTTTCAGGACTTTAACCTGCTGGATACCCTGACGCTGCGTGAGAATATCGCGCTTCCTCTGGTCCTTTCACATACTCCCGCCCAGGACGTTGACCATCGTGTCGAGTCGGCTGCCGGATCGCTTGGCATCGATCCACTGCTTGAAAAATACCCTTATGAAGTTTCCGGCGGCGAACGTCAGCGGGCAGCCGCTGCGCGCGCCATTGTCAGCAATCCACGCCTGGTGCTGGCGGATGAGCCGACCGGCGCTCTTGATTCCCGCTCGTCCGGCGAGCTCCTCGGGCGCCTGGGTGAGCTCAACGAGAACGCGGGAACGACCATCATGCTGGTAACGCACGATCCTTTTGCGGCCAGTTACTGCCAGCGTATTCTGTTCATTAAGGACGGCCGTTTCTCGGAAGAGATCCGGCGGACGGACGGCCGCCGCTCGTTCTATGATCGTATTCTCGAAGTCCTCGCCACGTTCGGGGGCGATAACCATGACGTTTGCTAGCCTTGCGGGGCGCAATGTCCGGCATCATTTCCGGACATACCTGTCCTACCTTCTGAGCCAGGCGTTCTCAGTGATGGTTTTCTATGTCTTCATGGCCATTTACTACAACAGACAGTTCTTTCAACTCAGTCAGGACAGCGCTAAAGTCATGGCCCTCTTCCATTCCTCGGCCATTGTTGTTGCCCTGTTCTCGATTGTATTCGTCTGGTATTCGAACGGTTTCTTTGTCCGCAGCCGCACGAAGGAGCTGGGGACCTACGCGCTGCTCGGCATGGAGCGACGGCAGATCGCCTGGCTCCTGTTCCTTGAGAACATTTCGTTAGGTCTGCTGTCGCTCGTCGCCGGTATCGGACTGGGGAACCTGTTTTCCCAGTTGTGCTCGATGCTCCTGATCCGTATGACGCGCAGCACGGTCAGCGTTTCCTTTGCGCTTGCACCGGAGGCGGTCGTTCTGACGGTCGCGCTGTTTGCCGGTCTGCTTCTGATAACTTCTCTGCATACATCTTCTCTGATCTATCGTCTGCGACTCATTGATCTCTTCCAGGCAAGTCATCAGGGGGAGCGTGCCCCCAGGGTTTCGGTTTTCTCCGCCATTCTGTCTGTTCTGATGATCGCAGCCGGATATACACTTGCTGATATCGCCGGCAGCGGCCTTGTCGTCATAGCGGCGATCCCTATCCTGCTGCTTACCATTACAGGCACCTATATGCTTTTCCGCAATGTTGTCCCGGCGATAGTGCGCGGGATCCGGCGTAACCGGTCCGTGTATTACCGGGGAACAAGGATGATCTCGACGTCGCAGCTCCTCTACCGCATTCGCGGCAATGTCAGCACGCTCGCCACGATCGCTGTCCTGACTGCAGTGACGATCACAGCTTCCGGAACGGCTTTCACTTTCTATCTGGGCGGCGCCGCGGTTACCAAGGCAGACGCCCCATTCTCCTTTTCATATGTTCAGCAGACGCCGGAACTTGATACGCGGGTCCAGCAGGTCCTGGACCAGCATCCGGAACTTCATGCTACATCAGTCATGAGCGTTCCCTACCTGTGGGTCCCTGTCACCTATGATCACTGGACGACATCATCCACTATGATCCGGCCTACGCTCAGCGACAGCGTTGCAGCCATTGCAAAGAGCCAATATGATGCTGCCGCACAGATGCAGGGGCGCACTCCGTCGCCGGCGATCGATGACGGGAGATGCGTCATGGTAACGCAGCAGGTCCTGCGCAACTACGATGCGCTTGATGTCCATGTAGCCGGGTCGACTCTGAAGCCGCTGAAACAGACCATTCTTCCGGTCGTCGGGCATGAGCAGGCGGGGAGTATGATGGTCGTCTCCGATGCGACCTACGCCGAGCTCCTGCGGAAAAACGTGGGCAGGCAGCAGACAGTGCAGGGCTACATGGTTGCTAGCCCGGAGGAGACGCAGGCTGTCTCAGCCGTGCTGGAGAAGATCGTTCCGGAGACCGCTCATTTTTCCTCCTATGCGAATGTCAGCGGCATGTGGTTTGGTGAATTCGGCATCATTGCGTTCATAGGATTGTTCCTTGGACTCGTGTTCGTTTTTGCGACAGGGAGCATCATCTCATACAAGCAGCTTATGGAAGCACAGGAAGAACGTTCCCGGTATGTCGTCCTGCGTGATATCGGTGTCAGCAGGAGCGAAGTCCGGCAGATCGTCGCGCGTCAGATGGCGGTAATTTTCAGTCTGCCGCTCATTGTCGGTATCTGCCACAGTACCGCCGCTCTTTTTGCTCTTCGCAATCTGATGGGAATGAACATTCTGCCCTATTGTGCTCTTGTGGTTGCAGTTTACATTGCCCTGTATAGTGTTTACTATGTTTTTACTGTCCGCGGCTATGTCAGTACGGTCATGTAACAACCGCTCGGTGGGCGGAGAGGAGGTACCGGATGGATTTTGACGACAGAACGCCCATTTACACACAGATCATGGACCTGGTCAAACGGCGTATTGCTGCCGGCGAGCTCAAAGTAGGACAGCAGCTGCCATCGGTACGGGATCTTTCACAGCAGCTGGTCGTTAACCCTAATACCGTTCAGAAGGCATATGTCGAACTGGAGCGTGAAGAATATGTTGCGACGCAGCGGGGCACGGGAACCTTCGTGACGGGAAACCGTCAAACAATCGACCAGCTTCGTGAAGATCTGGCAAAAGAACTGGTTACAACATACATAACACACATGCGTTCCCTCGGGTTCGAAGCCGGAGAGATGATGGACATGGTGGCGCGTGCTGCAAAGAAGGAGGAAAAATGACCGATCTGGTACGGATTGACGGTTTGACAAAGAAATATATGAATACAACAGCTTTGTCGGACGTGACGTTCAACCTGGCCGAAGGACGTATCCTGGGCCTCCTGGGACCGAACGGGAGTGGAAAGACGACGCTCATGAAGATCCTGGCGGGGGTTCCTGTCGCCGACCTCGGGGACGGTCCTTATTGACGGAAAAGCGCCGGGTGTCCGGCCAAAGGCGGAGGTGTCGTTTCTCCCGGATGTCAATCAGCTCGACCGCTGGATGACGGTCCGCGAAGCGGGCGACTTCTTCCATGATTTCTACACCGATTTCGATGAGAAGAAGTTTCAGGAATTGCTGGCGGTCATGCGGCTCAACGCAGGACAGAAGATCTCTGCGCTGTCCAAGGGCATGATCGAGAAGACACGGCTGTCGTTGGCTTTTGCCCGTTCAGCAAAACTGTTTATCCTGGACGAGCCGTTCGGCGGACTGGATCCGCTGGCCCGCAGTCAGGTCCTCACCGCCATCGTCGACAACTTCCGCGAAGGCTGCTCCATGATCCTTTCGACTCATATGGTCGCCGATGTCGAGCGGTTTTTTGATGATGTCATCTTCCTGGATGAAGGATGCATCATCCGGACGGGAGAGGCTGAGGAACTGCGGACCAGACAGGGCAAGTCCATCGAGGATATCTACAAGGAGGTCTACGGCAATGTGGAAGCTCATTAAGCATCAGTTGAAAGGCCGCAGGACCCTCTATATCACAGGTCTTATCATCATGCTGGCTATTACCGTCTACCTGGGGACACAGCTCAACATGACCCCTGCGGCTATCGCCTCGGACAAAGGTGCGAATGCGGCGATCATTGCCGGACTGGCGTTCTGCTGGTGTGTCTTCTACATGGTCATGACGATCGTTAACGTTGTTTCGTATACCGGTGAACTGTATGGCGATACCAGTTATCTCATCTTCAGCCTGCCGCTGCGCGGCTGGCAGATTCTCGGCTCCCGTGTTGTTCTCATGGTCGTCGATACGCTCATGACTCTCGCCGGCGGCATGGCAACGGTCATAACGCTTGCATGTATTTCGCCCGATATCGGTTCAGATGTACGCCCATATGTTGGACGGTTTCTTCTGACCGGTGATTACTGGCTCCTGTGCCTGCTCATGCTTGCCATGATCATCTGCGGCGTTCTGGTTTTCTTCTTCGGCAACACGCTCGGCAAGACCTTTTCCAATTCACGGAAGGGCCTCAGCGTCCTCCTTGCCCCTGTAGTCATCGTGTTCATTCTGTGGATGGTAGGACGTGCCGCGACGTTACTTATCAGTGCGGGCGGCCCGACATTCAGCCTCAACCCATTTAAATATGTGTCGCCAATGACCTCCGCTGTCAACGGTTTTGCGATCCCGGTTATTCCCCTTGCTCTGCTGTTGGCGGTCGGAGTTGCTGTTTTTGCACTGACGGCATGGCTCATGGACCGCCATCTCAACCTGTAGGTCCCTTGCCCGGTGCATAATGAAAATGTCCCGTGTGGAATCATCCACACGGGACATTTCGCTGTAAGCCTACAGATCCGGCGATCCCTTCCGGCGCTTATTGCCGCTTGTGTTCCGTGTATCGTTGCGCTTCGTTTCCAGCGTTGTTTCACCCGTACCATTACCTGACGAAACATGGGTCATGGAGAACCTCCTATCCAGCATTTCTGAATTTATACAGCCCTCTACCTATATCATCGGGGAAAAACCTCAGGAGGTTACAGCAACTTGTGCCGAATTCGTTCCATCCATTAAACAGCTGTATAATATAAACGTGAAACACAACACTCATTCTGCTATGACTCGATTATTGCTTCCACGGACAAAGTCAATTACAAGTCTGTTGACGCCGGAGGAGCGGCTGCCTCTGTTGAATGTCAACCCGGAGGAGCTGCGACTGCCGCCGCAGATACTTGCCGTTACCGGTCCGGCAACCCGGAGGCTGACGCCGCATTATGGAAGATGCGGCATCACGCTGGTACTCGAGAACAATGACGGCAAGCGTTTTGTCCTCAAGATCGTACGGGGTGCCTACCGGATCCAGGAGCTCCTGCTGGAACAGCACGTTCTGCAGGCCCTGCAGGGGACCTCTATTCCGGCGCCGCGCCCCAGGGCTGTGGCCCAGGCCGGCTCCATGGCGTTTCTGCTGATGGACCAGATGCCCGGCCGTCCGGTGAGCGATGTTCTGCGCGAAGCGACTTCTGCAGACGACCGTAACCGTATCGCTTCGGCGATAGGAGCGATGCTGGCTGATATCCATCATCTTGCAACTGAACAGGTAACGTGGCAGGAATGTATCGACGGCCAGCTTGCCTGGGCGATGCGCTATCTTGAAAAAAGAGTGATGAGCCGCGCCGAGTTCCGGGCCAAGGGGATTATCGGCGATCCGGCGCATGAACTGGACCACCTTCGGGCGAC
>CAZEWU010000015.1:0-11500 GCA_964516155.1 uncultured Caldisericota bacterium | reverse complement strand
AGCTCAGGAGTCACCGTCGCGTCCACCGCTACCACAGTTCCCCCTGCAGACGCCGCAAACAATCCGTTCCTTCCGGCGACAGAACTGATAACGTCCTCCCTTGTCAATTCAAAAGACGCGTTGCCAAGATCAAGAGCTGCAGACCCTTTCTGTTCAAGTTCAGTCTGGAGCTTTTCAGGATGGTCGGAAAGCGCTTTCTGAATAGCAGGGATCAGCTTGCCCGCCTTTCTGCCGAGAACGGGAAGGTTCGGCCTGAGCGTGAATTCGGCAATGTCGGTCGCCTGCGCTGCCTCTGCGATCCGCTTGACGTTAAGCTCTTCCCGGATGATATCGGCATGCGCTCTCAGAACCTGCGGCAGAGAGACATCGTGCGAGTAGACGGTCACAGAGCGCAGGGGTTGCCTGGTCTTGACGCCCGCCTGCTTCCGTGCGGAACGCCCAAGCGAGACGACATCGATGACGAGTTGCATGGATTTCATCAGCTGCTCATCAAAGAGCGACGGCACAAACTCGGGAATATCGAGGAAGTGGATCGATAAAGGAGCATTCGCGTCCCAGGAGCGAACAAGGTTCTGATAGATCTCCTCCGCCATGAACGGCGTGAACGGTGTCAGCAGTTTTGCAAGGTCGACAAGGACACTGTACAGGGTCTGATAGGCGGACAGTTTGTCAACATCGCTCTCGCTCTTCCAGAAACGTCTCCTGCTCAAACGTACATACCAGTTGCTGAGATCTTCCACAAAGGCCTGGATCCGTTTGGTCGCGGGGTTGATATCATAGGCCTCCATATCAGTGTGCACATCACGGACAAGTCCCTGAAAACGGCTCAGCAGCCACCGGTCCAGCTCCGGACGTTCCAGAAAAGGAACCTGCGGCGCGGCGGGGTCAAAATGATCGATGTTGGCATAGAGCACAAAGAAACTGTAGACGTTGCGCAGTGGAATAATAAAATTCTTGAGCGCGTCACTGACAACATTCGGGCCGAACCGCCGCGGATACCAGGGCGGCGTGCTCGTATACAGAGCCCATCGGAATGCATCTGCTCCCTGTTTGTCAAAGATGCTCCAGGGATCGATAACATTACCGACATGCTTACTCATCTTGTGCCCTTTTTCATCCAGCACCAATTCCAGGACCATACATCGTTTGAAGGCGGGCTTGTCGAACAGTGCCGTTGAAATAGCATGAAGGGTGTAGAACCAGCCACGCGTCTGATCGATCCCCTCGGCAATAAAATCTGCCGGATACATCTTGCTGAACTCATCCTGGTTCTCAAATGGGTAATGCCATTGCGCATACGGCATGGAACCAGAGTCAAACCACACGTCGATGACTTCCGGGACACGATGCATCACTCCGCCGCATTCCGGGCAGCGCAGCTCGATCTTGTCCACATACGGCCGGTGCAGCTCGATATCAGGATCCGGGTTGATCGCCATCTTATTGAGCTCCGCGATAGAGCCGACAGCATGTTTATGCCCACACGTATCGCAGATCCAGATGGGAAGAGGAGTTCCCCAGTAACGCTCGCGCGAGAGAGCCCAATCCTTGATATTCTCGAGCCAGTTACCAAACCTGCCGTTTTTGATATGCTCCGGATACCAGGTGATATCCTGGTTATTCTTGATCATCTGGTCCTTGAAAGCAGTCGTACGGATGAACCACGACGTTTTCGCATAGTACAGGAGCGGCGTATCACACCGCCAGCAGAAGGGATACTCATGCTCTACGCGCTCAGTTTTGAATAATTTTCCCTCCGCTTTGAGCTGGCGACGGATCTCCGGATCACTCCCCTTGGCGTCCCGGCCCGCCCACGGCGTCACTTCTGAAGTAAACTTGCCCGCCAGGTCGACCAGCTGCACAAATGGAAGGTTTTCCTCGAGGCCGACGTTCAGATCATCTTCTCCGAAAGCGGGAGCAAGATGCACGATGCCCGTGCCGTCAGTTATTGTCACATAATCAGCAGGAACGATACGCCATCCACGGTTCAGTTCCTCCGGGGACACGTTCGCGTACTCATACAGCCGTTCATATCTTATGCCGACAAGTTCATGTCCCTTAAACGTCTTCAGCACCTCCGCACGTTCCGCATCCTGGCCAAAAACGGCTGCCATGCGTGCACTGGCAAGAAGGTATCGCTCCCCGTCAAATTCAACAAGCGAGTATTCAACCCCGGGGTTGACGGCAAGAGCAACATTGCTTGGCAGCGTCCAGGGGGTTGTCGTCCAGACAAGCGCTTTGACGCCAGCAAGTTCCCCCGATGTCAGCGTAAACTTGACATAGACGGTCTCTTCGGCGACCGTCTTGTACCCCTGGGCGACCTCATGCATGGACAATGTAGTGCCACAGCGCGGGCAATAGGGAACGACCTTGTGCCCCTGGTAAAGAAGCCCCCTGTCAAAGAATGTCTTGAGAATGCTCCACTCAGATTCGATGTAATCGTTCGTGTAGGTCGCATAGGCATGCTCCGTATCAAGCCAGAATCCCAGGCGATCCGTCATCTTCTCCCATTCCGACCGATAGGTGAAAACGCTTTTTTTACATTCGTTGACAAAAGGCTCGATGCCATATTCCTCGATCTGCTTTTTGTTGCTGAGTTTCAGGCGCTTTTCAACTTCGATCTCGACCGGAAGCCCCTGGCAGTCCCATCCCCCCTTGCGCGGAACATAGTAGCCCGTCCCGGCCTTGTACCTCAGGATGGTATCCTTGAACACGCGTGCCAGTCCATGATGAACGCCCGGCCTTCCATTCGCTGTCGGCGGGCCTTCAAAGAAAACAAACCGCTTCTTATCCTGACTGAGCTTCAGCGAGTTTTCAAAAACATCGTTGGTTTTCCAGAATTCTATTGTCGATAGCTCCTGCTCAACAATGTTGTCGGCAGGTACAACTGGCTTAAACATGAGGCGTCTCCTCGTCAACCAATATGATCGAAATCAGCACTATAGTAGATGTCCGACGGCCTGTTGTCAACCAGCATCCTGTCACAACCCCTCGTCAAAACAGGTCAGCCAGGCAGTCACGCACGGGCACAACGTTCACCTTTGCAACGGATCGCAGCAGTTCTTTTCCTTCCCGTTTCGCTAACTGCCGCATGAAGTCCTGTGTCTCTCTTGAAGCTCCCTTCGGCAGTCCACCAAGCGCATGTTCGCGGGCGGTCTCATGAAGTCCTTTCAGGAATGCAGCCCGTGCCAGCACTGATGCAGCAGCAACTTCCGGGTATTGCTCCGCATGGGTCTCCACGATAAAATTGAACTCAGGACGCCCCTTCCAGAGCGACAGAGCACGGTTGCCATATTTGTCGAGGATGACCGTTCGCGCTCCGACAGCAAGAGCCATGCTCTGCAGCAGATCTCCGTAAAGCTCATTGAGCAGGATATTGATGTTATGGACTGCAGCATATCGCCGGTTGTACTCTTCGGGAGGGAGAACCACGACAGAGGATTTTCCAAGCTCATTCAGGCGCTTTTCGACCGTCATGACTTCTGCATCCGTCATAAGCTTGCAATCACGCGCGCCAGCCTGGACGATGGACCTGCGTTCTTCTTCAGTGCGAGCGGCAAACGCCGCCACGACAAGGGGACCGAACAGGTCTCCTTTGCCGGATTCATCTCCGCCAACAACGGGGAACACATTCGTGCCCGATCCCTTGTTGATCGGAATCTGGATGGCTGCATCGGCTTTTTCAAGAACGGCGCCGCATTCCCGGCCCTGGAACAGCACCTTTCCGCTTTGAAACGCTGTGACGACACAGCCTTCTCCTCTCGCCAGGAACATCGTTCCTTTTGGAAGCCGCTCGTCTTCTTCCCTCATGCCTGCAGTCGCCAGATACCTCCGGAGAAGCTGGATCTGGTTCATCGTCATGCCTCTGACGATATTCATGTCTTGATCTCCCCTTTCTCATTCCCCCGGACCGTGTCCGCGTACATAAAAGGGGCCGGCTGTACGCCGGCCCCCGATCACAGAATGACTTGCCGCTACGGCTTGACGATCGTGATCCGGCCTTCGACCGTCGCGGTCATCTCCGGGTTTACCTTAATGTAATTTACAAGACCATCCCGATTCCATTCACTGGTCCTGGAGAGAACCTTTGCTCCTACCAGCATAGTATATCCGTCACCGCCGAGCGCCGTGTAATCCTGAACGCAAAGCTTGTAGACAGCGTCCATATCTATTGGTTTACCATCTTTCATGATGCTGGCAACGCGCGAGCCCTTTGGCTTGGACGGATCAAATGTGAAGCTGAATCCTGAGATCTGAGCGAACGCGCCCTTCTGAGCAGGATAATCACTGACAGAATTCTCAAGAGCAGCCCTGAGTGTGGAACCTTTGATCTCAAGAACTTCCATGATATTGTCAAACGGAAGCACATTATAGATGTTTCCTACTGTCACATCACCGGCAGGAACGCTGACGCGAATACTACCGCCGTCTTCAAACGCTATGTCTGCACCTGTGGAAGTACGCATCCAATCGGCAACGTAGTTGCCCAGATTTGTCTCCTTCGTGCGCACATCAGCCCGTTCACCGTCAAGGGTCACAAGAGCCTTGCCGATGACGACGCTGAGTTTGTCCGTCAACTGGTTATTGTACCTGTCGATGATAGCTTTGACAGCGAGATTCTCTGGAACAGAGGTCACAGTCGGTACAAGTTCATATGCCACATTCTGCCTGATAACCTTCCCATGGTAGGTCGTGAAATCAATGACTTCCTTGCCAACGTATGCACCGGCTGTACCGGTCTGAGTGATCATTGTTTTGCCCACCACAGCCGCTGTCTTGAGGACCGTATGAGAATGACCACCGATGATCAGGTTAATACCAGGAGCTCCCGCAGCAATGGCGGGATCCAGCGGAGCGCCGCCGTTCTCATACCCGCAATGACTCAGAGCAACAATGTACTGTGCCCCCTGCGCTTTCAGGTCAACAATCTGGCTCTGCGCCGCCGCTATGGGGTCTTCGACGCCGACCCCCGTCAGACTTGACGGCGCAACAATGACAGGAAGGTCGGATGTCACGACGCCAAACAATCCGATATTGATCCCGGCCACGTTCTTGATAACGTTCGATTTCCATCCAAGGTTTACGCCTGTCACGTTGGCATTGACATAATCGAACTTCGCCTCTGCAATACGGTCCTTCAGGACCTGCTGGCCATAGTCCCACTCATGATTACCGAGTGTTGCCACGTCGTAGCCCATTGCATTGTAAACCTGTATGACGTCCTTACCCTGGAACATGTTTGCTATCGTGGCACCCTGGATTGCGTCGCCGGCATCCACAAGCAGCACGTGATCTTTGCCGAACGCGCTGCGCACCATGTTGATGATACTTGCCTCACGGGCCGCCCCGGCCATGCTGTTCTTGTTTGCATCGACCGTGGGCACAAGATAACCGTGGAAATCATTCGTGTGCAGGATCACGACAGCAGGAAAACGCAACTTTACGAGCATATCCGCAAGTTCGCCCCTTGTGAGCTGGTGTTTTGGGGCAGCGGCCTGATCGGCCGTAATGAACCCTTTTGATTCTGCAAACGCCACATACGGCAGAGCCCAGTCCGAGATAATAAGATTCATATTGGGTTTCCTGCCGGACTTGCCGCTGGTACCGCCTGTAGCGATCTCCTCGAAGTTGGCCAGGTCGAAGATCGAGATCTGGTCGTATTCCCTGCCCAGCGTGACTGCGTAGTTTCGCCACGGGATCGTCGTGCTCACGTCAATATATGTCTTGCCCTTGTTATACCAAGTGCCAAGAGCATACCCCGTACGGTTCAGCAGCCACTTGGCATTCTTCATTGTGAAGGTCTGGAGATCAGCCCCGGTCGGATAACCGTTGACGACCATACCGGGAGCCACAGGCAGAGCAATAGCGTACATTTCTGCGCCACTGAGGGACTGACCGGAACGCATATTGATAGTCGCCCCGCCATTCTTCTTTGTATCCGCCGCCAGAGCTTTCCACTTCCACGTACCGTCGGCATTACGAAACAGGTTCGGAACCTTGTCTATCGGCTGCGCGCACAGGTCGTACTGCGACGCTTCCTTGCCATATCCGCTTGCTCTCATAAGCGCAGCAACCGCCTGCTCGGTCGTGACAGGAGCATCTGGAGCAAACGTCCTGATTGACGTACCGCTCATCATCTTGAGAGCCTGAACAGTCCCGATTGACTTGGCATACCATCTGTTGTCAGTAACATCAGCGAATGAACTCGTGTGATTGCGGCTGTCAGCCGACACGAAGGAGCCGGTGATCAGGGCAGCGAGATCAGCGCGAGAGGCTGTTGAACCGGGGACGAACGACCCTGATGGAAACTCGCTCAGAGCTCCCTGTCTGTTCAACGTATCAAGAGCCGCTCTGTACTTGGAGTCAAGATAGTCCGGTACGACATGCCAGTTGTTGTCAACAGTCGCATCGATCTTCCCGGCATCCTTGACATACTGGATCATCAGATTTCGTATCTCATCGCTTGACTGATACACGACAGGCGAGCCCTTGAACCCAAGGAACCCGCCGCCGCCGGCACGATAGTTGTTGAGTGCCAGTGTGTAGGAAGCAGTCATGTCCATCGGCTTGCCATGATACGTGAGATCCCTGATACGCTGCCCGGCAGGTTTGGTGATGTCGATAACATAGTCTGCGCCTTCGAGCATATCGTAGTTGTAGCCCTTAACGTTCGAGTTGATCAGAGTCGTCGAAGTCTTGTTATAAGTATACGTGTTGAAGTAGTTCGCGGACCATTCAAGTTCGTCTTTGATCTGCTGTCCCGTCACTTTGATCGCGAACAGCGTATTCTCGTAGATATACAGCGAGTACATATCGCGGACCGTCAGCGGACCCTTCTTGAAGCTGGGCGCAGGATCCGGCAGCATAGCTGCAAGGGAGAGATCCGTGCCGGCGTATTTCATCTGGACCTTCTGGATGAGATCCATGATGGCACTGTCCCCGGTACGGGATGCCGCTCCGGGGAAATCCGCGGCAGCCTCGCCGATCGGCTGCTTCATATAATTGACAGCAGCTTCATGCTGGGTCTTCGTCGCATCGAGGATGACCTGATCAGCCACGACCGAACTGGTAACCGGGACATTCGTTCCTGTCTTCCCGGTGACCTTCCAGCCGCTGCCAGTCTGTTCCAGCGTCACATCAGCGCGGCAGAGTTCTACACCCGCATTCTTTGGCTGCATGATAAGCACACCATTGAGCGTTTTCCCCGGAATGGAGAGGTGCGTATGTCCTGTCAGCATCACGTCAATGCCGGGAACCGTCGTGGCGATGGCGTAGCACTGGTTCTCAATGGAGGAGCCATTGTCTTTGCCGGTATCGATATCCTTCTCAAATCCCTGGTGAGTCAGAAGGACAACAAGATCGACCTTCTCTGTTTCCTTGAGGATCTTGACCCATTTCTTCGCTTCATCGACCGTATCCTTGAACGCCAGTCCCTTGATATTGTCGGGAACCTCCCAGTTAGGGATATTCTTCGTCGTCAGTCCCAACACCCCGACCTTGACGCCGGCGACAGTTTTGACAATGTAAGGTGTGAAATAATTTGTGCCGTCCTCTTTGTAGATGTTGGCTGCAAGCCATGGAAATTTTGACTCTGACTTCGCCTTGTCAAGAGCAGAAAGGCCGTAGTTGAACTCATGATTTCCAAGTGTCATGGCATCGTATCTCATGAGATTCATGGCCGTAACCATCGGGTTTGTTGCAGCCGTATCGACCTTGTTAAAATAATAGGTAAGCGGCGTGCCCTGCTGGTTATCGCCATCATCAAGCAGAAGCATATCGGGATTATCCGTCCTGATCCCCTTAATCAGCGTTGATAACTGGGCCAGTCCTCCATTGGCTGGCGCACCTTTGAAATAGTCGTATGGATAGATAACGCCGTGAACATCACTCGTCTCAACCAGAGTTATCTTGACCGTTGCAGCAGCATGCGCAATTCGAAAGGGAAAACTGGTAAGGGCAAGACACAACACTAATACCAAGCTGGACAGCGCCGACCATCGCCTCTTCATCCGTACCTCCTGGTGTGTTTGTTGAGTTCCTTACTAAGTTTCTATTGTAGTCACGCCAGGTAAGAATACAATTGATTGGCCGGAAATATGTTGGTAGGCCGTACTGGAAAGGAGTTGCCGTGGAACTGTCATTTCTTTGTATGTCAACCACCGATCAGGCTCAGACCTGCTTGGAAGGACTGGCATGTCACTCTGTCGGGGTAAGCCTTATGGCTCCAAAAACTGTTTTTCTTACGATTCGCGCCTGTGGTCTCCTTCCTCAGGCAGCCAACATCCTGAAGCAGGAAATGCTCGCAAAGGGTGGAGAAGTCGCTGTTCCCAATGGGGCCCTGCGCCTGGAATCCCCGCGTGTCGACTGCGTCATTGCAGGGACATTAACGCAGTATCGCCGGCTCATCAGTATCCTCTATGAACAACCTTTCGAACTTCCTGAACTGGCCGCTGGATTAAAAACGGTCACAGAGCTCGCCGCAGGAAAACCGGAGCCTCATCAACTCGGAACCTCCGCCAGGATCGCTATCGGCGGTTTCGTCAACTGCGACAAGACCATTCCCGGTGTCATGGATCAACAGGCGAATATCGTCGGCCACGCATGGAACCTGCTTGAAGAACAGGCAGATTTTCTTGTCCTTGCAGGATCTGACGCAGTTCTTGTCCGCAGCGCAGCACAGGAAATCGCTCAAACGGCAACCTGCCCGGTCTGCGCATGGATATTCAACGGACCGCCTGTGGTGCTGCAACCTTCCTTTCCGATGGTTATCCAGCAATGCTCCTGGGCACCGCCTCTGCCCAACTTTCCCACAGCGGGACCGGTTCTCGCCATACCCGAAGTCCGCGGAGCAGCAGATTTTCTGACGGGTCTTTCCAGCGCCGGTGTTCCGTCATCAAGACTCTTTGTAACCGCAGTCCTGGACGACTCCTCCCTGTCAGACGGCCACGCCGCTGTATCGCCGACTCTGTCCAGGCTTCCACGCCTGGATGCTGTCGTTCTGCAGCAGAGAGAGCTGGAACGTTTCACAACAGCGACAAAGATCGCCGCCATAACACGGCTCGCAGATCGCGGTGTCAGCACATTCATCACCGATACTCCTTCGCAGTTGCGCAGCATATTGACGGCAGCCGGTGAAGATCCATGGAACTGCTGCTCTTCCCAACGGTAATATCAACACAGGCAACTGCGCGAGAGCTCTTTGAAAAGGGGCAGACACTCCCCTTCGCCGTCGTCGCAGAAACTCAATCGGGAGGAAGGGGACGCAGCGGCAAGCAGTGGATGTCTCCTGCAGGAGGTCTCTGGTTTACTCTGGCAAGAACCGTTCCACCGGTATGCAGCTTTCGCCAGGTTGCCATTGTCGCAGCATATTCACTTGCACGCGTCATATGCCGTACAACAGGATTACAGCCGGCCATCAAATGGCCTAACGACATTCTCATCAGAAACCGAAAAGTCAGCGGAATCCTGGCAGAAGCACTGATCATGGAAAACCGGACGGTCCTGTTCCTGGGGATCGGCCTCAATATCAACAATACGCCATCCCCGGAGCATCTGCCACGCGCTACTTCGCTGGCGCAGGAACTTGGGCGCACCCTGGATCTTCCGGATCTGCGGGCGGCTGTTCTGGCAGCTGTAGCCCATGACCTCGATGTATTTGGCGCTGACGGGTTCGAACAGTTCCTTCCCTGGATCCAGGAGAACCTTGCCTTGCTTGGTAAGGAGGTCACTGTCACGTTCAACACTCAACGCCTTTGCGGACGAGTGAGGGGAATAGCAAAAACCGGCGCCCTCCTTCTTGAGCAACAGGATACGTCGCTCGTCGAGGTGGACGCCGGGAGTATCTACAACTGGTAACGCTCAGCGCTTTTCGCTGTTGAGACGAGCCGCTTTCAATACATTGTCAAACAGCATGAGGGTTGTCAGAACTCCAACTCCGCCGGGAACCGGTGTAATAAGAGAAGCCTTGGGGCGTACTCCGTCAAAGTCGACATCACCAACGATCTTTCCGTTGACATCGTTGATCCCCACGTCAATGACAACAGCGCCTTCCTTGACGTACTCGGCCGTAATGGCCCTCGGCCTTCCCATGGAAACGACCAGGATATCCGCTTCCCGTGTGTATCTGGCAAGATCAACGGTCTTGGAGTGGCAGATAGTGACGGAAGCGTCCCGTTGCAGGAGCAAGGAAGCAACAGGCTTCCCCACGATATTGCTCCGTCCTACAACAACAGCATTCTTTCCCTGAATGCGAACGCCGTAGTTCTCAAGAAGAGAAATAATGGAACGGGCTGTCGCCGGAACAAACCGCGGTTTCCCGATCATGAGCTGCCCCATATTGAAGGGATGAAACGCATCGACATCCTTGTCGGGACTGATTGCATGCAGGACAGAATCCACATCATACGTTTTGGGCAGCGGCAATCCCACCAGAATACCGTCAACATCCTTGGATTCGTTGAGTTTCTTGATCAGTTCAAGAACCTCGTTCTCCCCGATAGACTCATCAATCTTGCGCAGCTCAACATAGAAACCGAGCTCGACTCCCTTATGCGACATGTTCTTGAAGTACACCATCGTTGATGGATTGTTGCCCACGACAATAACACTGAGAGAGGGGTTGTGGCCTTCTGACTTCAGGCGCTCAACCTCCTTCACCAGATCCGCTTCGATCTTGCGGCTGAAGAGTGATGCCTCGATGATTGTCCCCATATCCTTCTCCTTTTCGACGCTTTTCTCGAGTTCTAGCAAACAACGCAGGAACCTGTGAGAGAGGACATTCCTGAATGAACGCCCCAATCCCTACGCAAGATTGTCATCCCCACTTACCCTTATTGACATGAACCTGGATCTCGGCAACAGCGAACTGACGGACAAGGCGAGCTGCTTCTTTAGCCTTGGTGAACGTACGCAGACAGCCGGGATCCAGATTATCCTTGATTCCAGCATCCGCGATGACCTCCACTTCTGCAAGCCTGGCAAGAAGATCACAATGCAGTTGATTCGTTTTACGGGAACGTTCAATGAGTGCAGACTGGTCCTCTGCAACCGGTTCGAATTTCTCGGCCGGCGCACCGCATTTTGGACATGCCGCAGGGGGGTTCTCTCCTTCATAGATGGTTCCACACACCGTGCAACGCCACATCTTCATCTCTTACACCTCCGTAGTGAATCTGATTGGAATATACGCGCAATTGCAAAATTCGCAAAACTCACCGGGCGTCACGCCAGAAATGGCTCCAATTGCTCAGAATTGACCCGCACTTCGAGCTTTCCCTGGACCATACGGGCCGAGCCTCCCATACGGGCACCAAACGACTCCTTCATACGCGCGCTGAACGCAGTCAACCGGGCTTCGTCTCCCTCCGGTACGGAACACACAAATTGCCCCGAACTTCCCTCGTCGGGATAGGCGACAAGGCAGACTGCTCCGGCAACATCTCCCAATTTTTTCATAACCGCATGCATCAGCTCGCCTGGAACGGACTCCATTACGAGAACA
>CAZEWU010000014.1:0-12024 GCA_964516155.1 uncultured Caldisericota bacterium | reverse complement strand
AGATATCATTCCTGTCGTGCTGCCTGGAGGCCAGACTGCCGATGGAACAAAGATCGGAATACGCAGATTTGGTGCCATTGACTCTCCCGGGATGTTGTGTTCATGGCATGAAGTCGGTCTGGATGGAGATCTGCTCTCCTCAGAAGAAAAAGAGGGAATACTGCACCTTCCCGCCGGCGCACCGGTTGGCATCCCCTTCGACAAGGCATGGCCTGTTGCGGACACAGCACTTGAAGTCAGTGTGACCCCGGATCGCGGTGATGCCCTTTCAGTCCTGGGCCTTGCCCGCTGGATTGAAGTACTCAGAGCGCGAGCAGCAGACCGAGCATTTGATCTTTCTGAGATCATGCTGCCGCTTCCCGTGACGCTGCCGCATGCTCATAACGATGGAGAATTGACTGTTACAGTCGAGGATCAATCCTTATGCAGCTCCTATATCGGTATCCTTGTGAACGACGTCGTCGGGAGCTCATCAGCTTTCGCATTCCGCTCCCTGCTTTACCGGTTATGTGTACGGCCTGTCAACGTCGTTGTAGACATGACGAACGTCTGTCTCAAGCAATATGGCCAGCCGACCCATTCTTTTGACTACGATAAGTTGCAGGGACATTGCATTACAGTGCGACGTTCCCGGAAGGGAGAGACTCTGACAACGCTGGATGGGGTTGTACGCGCCCTCGAAGAAGGAACCCTTGTCATTGCCGACGCTGCAGGACCAGTTGCGGTGGCCGGTGTCATGGGCGGCCTCGCCACAAGCGTTACAAACACTACGACACGCATTGTCTTCGAGGTGGCACATTTTGACCCCCGATCTGTTGCACGCGCCAGCCGCCATATGGGGCTCAGGACAGATGCGGCATTTCTGTTCGAACGTGGTACAGACCCGGGCGCCACTCTGACAGCCGTTTCATCCGTTCTATCGTCCATGGTGCGTGAGCAATGCGCAGGAGCATACATTGCATGCGTTGCAACCGCAGGAATACCAACCAACACAAGAACCAGCGTTGACGTAAGTCTGGATCGTATCAACGGCTATCTTGGCTCTCATCTTTCGCCTGACGAGGTACAACGGCTCTTCGGATACGAAGGAATCGCCACAACGACTCAGGGAACGCTTATAAGTGCAACTCCTCCGTCGTTCCGGGGTGATCTGACGTCCTGGCCGGAGTTTGTGGAAGAAATCGTCCGCATGCAAGGGTATGACGAATTTCCAGCCCGCGTTCCAACGGGAACGATACGCCGCGGTCGCCAGTCCCCGCTCAAGGTTCTCACAAAGCGCCTGCGGGCGACGCTGGCAGGACTGGGTCTGACAGAAGCAAGAACAGTCAGTTTTGTTCATAAGGACACCATAGAAGCGATAGGCATTCCGGAGCCGCTGACACTTTTGAACCCGTTGATTGCAGACTGGGACGCTCTGCGCCCGACGATGCTCGTTGGACTTGCCGGGGCGGCGACACGCAATCTTTCACGCAATCGTAACGGGTTTGCCTCATTTGAGATCGGCAAAGTCTTCCACAAGTCAGACGGCACTTTCAGTGAAGAAACGCACGCAGGTATCCTCCTGACAGGACAGTGGCAGGAAGCAAACTGGACGACGCACGCAGTCGATGCAGACGTCTTTGTCCTCAAGGGTATCATCGAGCAAGCCACTCACGAACTCCACGTCCCGATCGCCTTCACTCCTCATGGCGATCTTCTGCTGGCAGACGGTGCCGCTTCTGTCATTTTATCAGGCGATACTGTGATAGGAACGATAGGAATTGTCCGGCAGAATATATGCGGTCTTCTTGGCCTTGAGCATGAGACATTTTATGCAGAAATCTCCCTGGATGCCCTGCTCGCGGTGCTGCCTATCATAACATTCAAGGAGTTTTCACGCTTTCCTTCTATCCGCCGCGATATAGCGATCGTTGTTGACAAAGACGTTTCAGCCGGCCAGCTTCAGGCCGTTATCACCGAGAACGCTGGCCCCCTTCTTAAAGGAGTCGCCGTATTTGATAGTTTCGAGGGGGGCAGTCTGCCGTCAGGGAAGAAGAGCGTTGGCTTCTCGATGGAATTTGTTTCGCCCGACCGTACGCTTCTTGGAGAGGAGGTCGATGCGATCATGAAAACTGTCGAAGAAGCCCTCGCAACTCATGTAGGGGGCGAACTACGAAGAACCAGGATGTAGAGGTTCAACAGACACTCCAGGCATACACATACGGCAAAGTCGGCTTCGATCGTATCCGGGAGGACCTTGCAGCGCAGACCGAATCAACATTAGGCGCTGAAGAAGCCCGGATGTTGGCGCCGCTTGACAGTATCGACGCAATTCACGCTGCTCAGCAGGAAACGGATGAGGCTTCCTCCTACTTGGAACGGTTTGGAGACCTTACTCTTGATAACCTGTTAGATATTCGCGTTGAACTCGATAAGGCAAAGGTCCGTCTGCAACTCTCCGGGCAGGAAGTGTGGCGCGTTTGCACTGTTCTGAACGAGCTCCTGCACATTCGTAAAGCCTTTACGACGATCAAAGATCTATATCCGGTATTGTTCAGTATCTCCCAGGACGTGAAACCATTCTCATCGCTGGCACAGGAAATTGAGCGCTGCGTCAATCAGGATGGAGATGTCCTTGACGATGCTTCCATAAACATCGCCGCTATCCGCCGTGAGAAAATAGAATTGCAGAAAACCATCAATAAGGTCCTGCAGGATATCCTGAACAGCGATACCTACAGCAAGGCTGTTCAGGATCACGTCATTACGATGCGAAACGATCGCTATGTCATACCCGTTAAACGGGAATTCAAAGACACGATCCAGTCTGTCGTCCATGATCAGTCAGACAGCGGTCTGACACTTT
Source organism: uncultured Caldisericota bacterium (assembly GCA_964516155.1). Classification (GTDB taxonomy): domain Bacteria; phylum Caldisericota; class Caldisericia; order Cryosericales; family Cryosericaceae; genus Cryosericum. Next base: position 9,179 of record CAZEWU010000014.1, on the reverse strand, counting down.
TTGTCGAGCCGACACGTGTCATCGACCTCAACAACCGCCTGCAGATCCTGCAATCTGATGAGAAGAAAGAAATCGCCCGTATCCTGCTCTATCTGACGGACCTCGTTGCAAAGGCTGCGCCTGATATCGAGAAATCTCTGGCAATCGCGGGGCATCTTGACTTTTCCCTTGCAAAAGGACGCCTGGCACGCTCATGGAAGGGAATCAAACCGATGGTCAGCCCCAACCTTGAGACCAATCTGCACAATGTCCGTAATCCACTGGTCCCCGGCTGTGTTCCAATTTCCTTTGCTATCGGCAAAGATTACTTCACTGTTGTGATAACGGGACCTAACACAGGCGGTAAGACGGTTGCATTGAAAACGCTTGGTCTGACGATCCTGATCAGCAAATCAGGACTGTTTATCCCTGCATCTGATGGATCGGCCGTCGGATTATACGATAACGTTTATGTTGACATCGGCGATGAACAAAGCATCGAACAGAGCCTGTCTACTTTCTCTGCACATATGTCGAACATTGTACGTATTCTGGGACAGGCAAGCCGCTATTCGCTCGTGTTGCTGGATGAACTTGGCGTGGGAACAGACCCCGAGGAAGGATCGGCCATTGCCACAGGTATCGTTGATTTCCTGTATCAGAAGCGCGTTACAACAGTCCTGACAACGCATTACGGGAGCCTGAAACTGCTCGCCTATCGATACGATCAAATGCGTAATGCTTCTGTGGGATTCAACGTCGAAACGCTCCAACCAACATATGAGCTTATTATGGGTTCAGCAGGCGAGAGCCATGCTTTCACCATCTGCGAAAGACTCGGCCTTCCGGACACCATTCTTCACCTTGCTCACGAAGAGCTCAGCAGCGAACACAAAACAACGACAGAACTCATGGATCGTATTACCAGTGATTCCCAAAAGATCAGTCAGACAAAAGACGACCTGGTACAAAATCAAGAAGAGTTGGGAAAGTTGCGGGCTGACTATGAGTCGAAGCTGGCACAGCTGGAAATAAACGAAAAACAGGAACTCAAAGCAGCTCATGCGGAAGCTCAGCACATCGTTGAAGACGTCAGTAAACGTATGGACGATCTCCTAAAACAATTTCAGGAGAGCCTGAAGAACCAGCCGCAGGTTGCACAGGACGCAAAACGCAAGGTCGAAGCGACGCGGGAAGAACTTGAACAGAAAGCAGAACCCTACGAAGACAAACCCGCCTTCACCCCGGTCGAAGAGATCGTTGCCGGCGACCTTGTCATTATCACATCTGTCAATAAACAGGCAATTGTCATTGATGTCCTCAAGGACAAGCGAAAGCTAGTCCTTCAGGCCGGCTCCATGCGGACGACGGTGCCGGAATCACAGGTGCGCAAGCTGACTGAACCAGAACTCAATTCGTATCAGAATCAGGCGATGCAGTACAGCGGGACGCATGAACCCGCTCTGCCGTTCGTCCCGATGAAAATCGACCTGCATGGCAACCGGGTAGACGAGGCACTGGAGAAACTTGACAAATACATTGATGTCGCTTATCTTTCAGGGCTTTCATTTGTCTATATCTGCCACGGCAAAGGCTCCGGCATCCTGCGAAAACAGATCCACGAATTCCTCAAGACGCTGCCGAGCATTGATCACTTCAGCTACTCAAGTCCCGAAGAAGGTGGAGACGGAGTAACTATAGCCTATTTTAAATAGAAAGGGATCTCTTGAAAAATGTACAGGAACTGGTCTTCTTCGACCTCGAAACGACAGGCCTCGACCCGGCTACCGATCAGATTATCGAAATTGGAGCCGTTAAAGTACGGAATGGGAAGGAGGTCGGCCGGTTTGAACAATTCTGCCGTCTGAACGAAGGAGCACGACTCCCGGAGTTTATCTCCGCCCTTACCGGCATTATGCCGCTTGATCTTGAACCGGCGGAACCGGTGGATCAGGTTGTTGATGAATTCCTCCAGTTTACGGATGGCAGCCCGCTGCTAGCCCATAATTCCAACTTCGATGCAGGATTCCTCCGGCATGCCCTGCGCGGTGTATTACCAAATACTGTGTATGACACGCTGGAATTGGCACGTATCTTTTTCCCAGACCTGCAGAGTCACAGTCTCATCGCTCTTGTAGATTCTCTTGATATCAAGAAGGAAGAAGCTCATCGCGCACTGGGCGACGCGCTTTCGCTGTTCCGTTTCTACCGGAAACTCAAAGACAAGATAGCGCAGTCGGAACTGCCGCCTCCTGTACTGCGACGTCTTTCCTACCTGTATCCAACTGCAGTGGAACTCGGGCTCGTTGAGATCCCCCAGCCGGTGCAACAGGACATCCCCGCAGATAAGGAACCAGAACTTGCTGCCGTGTTCCGCAGCATCGACCGGAACCGCCTGCCACGTCTGAAAATCCTGAAACCGGGAATCGCCGCATCTCTGTCCTTCCCCGAGGAAAATCTCCTGTCTGCCGGGAATAACGTTTTACTGCAATGCAACCCGCAGTCTCTCCGCGGCCGCTATCTCAGTGATCTCTGCGCCTCAACCAAGCCAGGCATTGTTCTCTTGCGCGCACCTGCAGCTATCGATCCGCTGCTGGATGATGCGCAGCCAGGAGATACCGGACCCCTATGGATTTCGCAGGAAAATCCGGATAACCTGGTATGTCCCATGCTGCTGGACAGCGCAACTCGGAGCTCTGTGATGCGTCAGGAATTCGGGTTTGAACTCTCCGCACTTCTCATGTATGAATGGGAAACACGATCAGTATTTATCCCTGATATGCCGTTATTTCTGAAGAAGTCACGGCTCATCCAGTATGTTTCTGCAGCACATTGTCTGCGTGAGTCAGCATGCCCCTTCTGGACGGTATGCCCGCTGCATGACCTGCTGGCACGTTCCAAAGCAGCTCAGTTCCATGTCGCAGATCTCTCTGAAGTACCTCATGTCCTGGGCGCTTTCGAGGAGAGCACCCCGATCCTCGCATCGTCACCGGAGACCGAGAAGCTCATGACAGATGTGCTCGATGTGCCGGAAAACAGGGTGACCTCTACCATGCTGCGAATCATTGCCGGCATTGCACAAGAGTACGCACAGCTTCCCGGCCTTGCAGCAATCGCAGGTATTGCTTCCAGGGCAGAGATCCTTCTCGAAGAGTTCTATCAGCAGACAGTCCACCAGGAGAAAACCGGTCCCCGGGGACGTGTTGCCGTCAACGAGACGCTCTGGACAACATCTGAATTCACACAGCTTAGATCCACCGCCGACATGCTGGTGACAGCGTTCAGCGCTGCAGAGAAGACATTGCCACTTCCTTTGCGCACAACGTATCGCGCGCAGGCAGAAACTTTTGCCAACCTGCTCAGCTATGGTGAGAGCAAAGGCTATGCCCTCTGGATGGAGCGCCAGGAACAGGAGATTCTTCTGGCCGGCAGTCCTGTGACCCTTGCTTCACGCATCCGGAAGTACAGCACAGAAGTACAATTCTTCCTTGCCGGCACCAGCGTGTGCCCTGCAGGAAATCAGAAGTTTCTTCCAGGAATGTTTGAACTTGACGGTCCCAGGCAGATTTCCATCGTTGTCGAACCCTTCCAGGAGAATCAGCGCGTACCTACATTCGTAACGCTGCATTTACCGAAGCCAAATGAATCAGGTTTTGAAAAAAACAGCGCCGGGCTCATTGCCGAGACAATGAGGCGATTCCCGGGCAAAGCAATGGTCGCCTCTAATTCGCTGGAGACCCTTCGCCGCATGCAGTCATTCCTGGCACGAGAGCCAGGTCTGACGGAGTACGATCTGCTTCTGCCAAAAAATGGACACACGCGGGTTCAGCTTCTTCAGCAATTTAGAAACCAGGAAAAAGCTATTTTATTGATCCCCTTCGACTACTTGAGTTTTGGGGACATTATCTCGGCAAATTTCCTCTTCGTGACCAAACTTCAGTTCCCCAATTCATTTCTGCCGATCGTTGCGCGTCTCAAGCAGATCCTTAAGGAACGGCAGGGAGACGCGTTTCGACAATTCGATCTGCCCTATGCTCTGGCGCTCCTGCAATATACACTGCACCAAATGGATCCACAGACCCTCCGGGCCGTGACCATTCTGGATAACCGCAGCTTCAGCACGACCTATGCCGACCGTATCCGCACCGTCCTGCCCACGCCTTCTCTGTTCCTTCCCATGGAAAACCAGGAAAGCATGTTGCAGCATCTTGACCGGTGGATCCGGAATCAGACTCTGTAAACAGACAATTGATCACTTGGCGTAAAAGAAACGGATATCTGCATGAAGCAGTTTACGTGACCGCGCGAATCGCATCCGGAGTTGTGGCAGTTGGAAAGCTATGATGGATATTCCTTCCCAGAGGAAGACCCAGGTGGAAACAGTCAGCCCTGTCTGCAAAATCTCGCGCAAAGCAGCGATGAATGCATTCGATGAAGGCATGGCCGTCATACTGAGCCTGCCAAAAATCTGTATCATGGTAAAAAGTACCGACATCAGGATCCATATCACAGCGCGCTTCCGGGACATTGCCCCTTCTTCGGCAATAAGACGATGCCGGAAAAGGAAGTAATTACGAATTCCGCGTGTTGTCTGAAGCTCCATGGAGGGATCCCGGAGAGAAGAAGACCTGTCCAGGTAAAAATCAAGAACAATAGGGGCGTTGACTGGCAATTCATTAACAGAACTCTCGACATACCGCCCGATACCTATATTCAGAGTGCGCTTCTCCACCGGAGCCGGATCCATGTCGTCGAATACAGCATAATGGGTGCCAAGACGGACTTCAATGCGATACCGGCCTTGTTCATCCATATCATAGTAGGATTGGAAAACTTCTGATTTTAAGCTCATGCACATGACCTCGATGTCGTACAACATTTAGTATAAGCAACATTCAGGGACGCTGCAAACCAATAGATGCCCGCTGTGAAGAAACGCTCTTGCCGGATACGGGATAACATCAATCGGAGAGCACAAGGTTAAGCCCGCTTTCCGAAAATGGCCTCGACAGCCGGCGTGAAAATGGATATCATAATTGATGAACCAATCTGGCAGTTTTCATATGCAAGGAGAGAGTGTGCAAGGCCGGCAAGAGCAGGCACGCATGATGCTTGACTGCGCTCAGGGAGAATTCGGCGTCCATGCTGCAATGCCGGCATGACCGGGACAAAACTGCGTCGTTTTATGATGAATACCGGATCGATTCGTCATAACATTGATAACACAACATCTCCCGCCGATATGGGGCGATTCTTCAGATTGCTTGCCCACAACGAACTGGTCAGTTCTAAAGTGTCTACTGTTATGAAAACAATCCTCGGCCGCCAGCAGTTCACAGGCGCTATGACGCTGTTCCTGCCAACAGAGACGCATGCCGAACACAGGACCGGCTCGCTTCCCGGATCGGTCCTGAATGTCGGACTCGCCTATTGCGCCAAGAAACCCCTCATCCTTTGCCTCATGGCGACCCAGCTGGATAATACCGGGGAAGGAGCGATGGTTCTCGGAAGAGTCGTCGATCTTATCTGCACTGCCGGAAAGGAGTAGCACACCTCATGAAAATCGTCGCTGTAAAGTGCTGTTCAGTGAGTATTCCCCGGCTCAAAGAACTCAAGGTCGCCTATGCCACACGAACCGCCTACAACGGGTTCCTGCTCCAGCTGGTCACTGACGTCGGCATCACGGGACTGGGAGAAGCAGCTCCGAATTTTGAAGTTTGTCATGAGACAATGGACGGCACAGCCCGGGCCATCCGGGCCATGGCTCCACTCGTCCGGGAATCCAATCCACTCGCACGCGAGAAAATCCTCGAGAAACTGGAACCCTGGAGACACACTGCCACAGCTGCATTGGCAGCTTATGATATCGCGCTGTGGGACCTTGCCGGCAAGAGCGCCGGGCTTCCTGTCCGCGATCTTATCGGAGGATACCGGCTTGCTATCCCCAATGAAATAACGATAGGTATCAAGAGCCTTGCCGAAACAGTGGCAGAAGCCAGACGCATTCAGGCAGGCGGCATGTACGCTGAGATTAAGCTCAAGCTGGGACTGGATCCTGATCTTGACGTGCAACGTGTCCGGGCGGTCCGCGCGGCAGTAGGTCCGGCATTTCCGCTGCATATCGATGCAAACCAGGGATACGACCGCGAAAGAGCTTTGCGCGTCCTTCAGGCGTTGGCCGAGACAAACATTGATTTTGCTGAACAGCCGGTCCCCGCAGAAGACAGGGAATCCCTTCGATGGGTAAGTGATCACAGTTCGATCGCAATAGCAGCTGATGAAGCCGTACGTACGCCGGAAGATGCATTGGCGCTCGTCTGCTCTCATGCCTGTTCCATGCTGAACGTTAAACTACAGAAAGTCGGCGGCATTTCCCGCGCGCTTGATATCCTGGCCATCGCCCGGGCCGCAGGTATTCCCTGCATGATCGGATGTATGACAGAGACTTCCGTCGGGATCACGGCGGGAGCGCACATAGCTTTGGGATCGCCTGTCGTCACGCACGTGGATCTTGATGGATGTGTTGATCTCGCATCACGACCGACAACCGGCGGTTTTGAGATAAAAGGCGACATGCTGACCGTTCCCGACCGTCCAGGCCTGGGAATAGAACTCAGTGACGAGTATCGTGCCCGTTTTGCTCATCAGGAAAGTCTGCCATGAACACTTGCGCCTCGTTGTGAAACAGAAAAGGAGTCAGATCCACCCTCAGAGGAAGCAGTCTCCATACTGAATGCATAATCTCGGATCTTCACGGCCTCTACCCGTGGCCATAACGTCTTGATGGAACAATCCTGACGTCTGGCACAAACGACCATCTTCAGGCATGGTTTCCTTTCCACATCATGGCTGCATTGTCGAACAGACATCAGGTCAATTCGTATACCGATAGCAGACGCAGAACTGATCAATAATCGTCTTCACATCCTCTCCGATCTGAAATCGCGAAAGTCTCATCATCGGTGGTTACACGGCCCTTGCTGAAGCGTTCCTTGCACCCCACCCCATTACACTGTTTTCAAAACACAATGAAACTGGACAGTCCGCGATCTTGCAAGACGTTGGCCGGATTACTCTCCTTCCTCGGAGAAAGCTTCGACTGTATACGTGAAGACACGCAAGCCGGGCTGAGCAAGGCAAGCACTTGAAAGGCCAGCCTTGCGGCAAAGCTGCTCAAGAAAATGATCTGCACTTGGCAGCTCTTCCCAGACCTGTGGAAGAAATGTAGCCTGAGACAGGCCCTTCTGCAGAATGACTCCGGGATGAGACACGGCAAGCCTGGCCCGCAAATCCTCCGGAGAACTGAATTGCAATTCTGATGGCGACGTCAGGAGTGAGATTTCGATGTGCAGATCCCTGAATTCTGATTCCTCTACCGGATCAAACCGGGGATCATCAAAGGCGGCCGCTACAGCATTCGATGCTACAGCTTCGACAAGCGGCGAGACCGGAAGAATCGTACCGATGCAACCCCGCAGTTCTCCATGGATCGTCAGAGTTACAAAAACCCCCTGATCCTGCCAGAACTTGTCCCCAGGAAAATCCTCTCGTGTCAACCGCAAAGACTGCGCATCCAGGAGACGCATCCTGATCGATTCGCGTGCAAGACGCAGGAGCTGACGGCGTTCGTGGTTGTCCATCATCATGAACCTCCCTTCTGAAATCCAATAGAAGCATAGCCGACGACTGCTGATTTGTCGCCAGCTGTATCTCCCGAGTTTCGATAGAGAATAAGGCGTGAACGCCAGTCAAGTACAGCCGCCATTTCAAGTAGCGCCCGGATCGGCATAAAGCCACAGGCGTCCTCGCCCCCCAGGGCATCACCCTCACCATGCAGGATATGCTCAACAGTCGCATGATCATGCTCCACTGCAACAGGATACGGCGAGTAGTGACTGAGGTCGCTCGATGCAACGACAAGGAGGTGCTGAAGACGCAATGCTAAAAGTTCCTGCGCGAGGATATGCGTATCAACTTCTCCCAGGACAAGTGGAATAATGCTGAAATCATGTAACGTCATCTGAAGAAACGGGAGCTGCACTTCGATGGCATGCTCCAGCGCATGCGCCTGGTCTGCCACAAGAACTGTCCGTCCTTCCGCCAACTTCAGCGATTCAGGAGCAACCTGAACATCACCCAGCGGCGTACGAAAGACATCTGCCTCTGGCAGCGCTGCACCCTCAAAATACACCCGATGACTGGGCGCCAGCACAACAACAGTGTAATGGCAACTCTTATCCAGCCTGGCAAAACAGGCATATCCGGCACCTGCTACGGAGCCGGAATAGACATATCCGGCATGTGGGACAACCAGACCTGTACATCCAGAGGAAAGCTCTGCAGGAACAGGAACATCCACATACCGGAGCACGGTTCTCTGCAACGCTCCCACATCCGCCGGATAAAACTGGCCGGCTACAACTGGCTGTCGTATCATGATCGATCCACCCCCTCAATATGTTTGCCACACGTCGGGCATGTAAGTCCCGTTGGTGCAGAAACGGTATAGCCCTGACGGACGATCACGGTGCTCCCGCAGGCAGGACACTTCGTATCGCCTGCCGTGTCGTGTTCTGACAGATTTCCTGAATAGACGTAGAGGAGTCCCTCCTCATGACCGATATGCACAGCCAGATCGATCGTGGATCCGGGCGTCGGCGGACGGTCCTGCATATGATACATCGGGAAGAACCGGGAAACATGCCAGGGAATGGCGGGGTCAACAGAAGCTACAAAATGCGCCATAGCATGAAGCTCAGCTTCGCTGTCATTCAGCCCCGGGATGATAAGCGACGTGATTTCCTGCCATTTTCCGGCGTCATGAATGGTCCTGATCGCTTCCAGCACCGGCTGCAGCTTTCCGCCGCAGACACGACGGTAAAAGTCATCAGAAAAGGATTTAAGGTCAATGTTGTAGGCATCGATAGCAGGAAGGAGCGCTTCAAGCACCTCTGGAGAGTAATAACCGTTGGAGACAAATACCATGCGAAGACCAGCAGGCCGGGCAGCCCGCGCAATGTCAAGAGCATACTCCGCCCATATGACAGGCTCATTGTAAGTGCATGCGATGGAGGCTGCACCGCTCCGGCAGGCAAGCTGCACGACAGCCTCCGGGCTGAGGTAACGCAATGAATGCAGTTCGAGATCGATCGTATGGGCTTGCGACAGTTCATAGTTCTGACAAAACGAACAGGTAAAAT
>CAZEWU010000013.1:0-12133 GCA_964516155.1 uncultured Caldisericota bacterium | reverse complement strand
AGGCGATGGTGCTTGGATGGTATGCCGCCCATGCGCGCCGTTTCGTATGGCGCGTCCCCGACCCGGATCCCTATCTTGTCCTCGTCTCCGAAACGATGCTCCAGCAGACGCAGACCAGCCGCGTCCAGGAAAAACTTCCTCTCTTCCTCAATGCGTTCCCGGATTTCAGAACACTTGCCGCTGCCGACAACGCCACCATTGTCCGCGCCTGGCACGGCATGGGGTACAACAACCGGGCTCTGCGGCTCCGTGACTGTGCCCGCACCGTTGTGGAACAGTTTCATGGGACCCTGCCGGATAGCGCTGAGGAACTGCGCTCGCTCCCCGGGCTGGGACCTTACACGGTCGCCGCTATCCTTTCCTTTGCCTTTCATCGTGATATCGCCGTTCTCGATGTTAACGTCCGCAGGCTGTACAGCCGCATATTCCTGAAACTGACGAAAACTACGGACGTTATGCCGGAACCCCTGCTTCAGCATGTCGCAGGGGAAGTCTATCCCCGCGGCCGCTCCTCAGAATGGCACCAGGCCTGCATGGACATTGCAGCGCTCTACTGCACCGCCCGCTCGCCACAGTGTCTGTTCTGTCCAGTTGCCAGGGCGTGCCGTTCTTCTTTCCAGCTTGCAGACGTCATGCCGGTCCGCGTCGCAGAACCTTCTTACCGCGGCAGGCCCAACAGGATCTGGCGGGGACGCATCATAGAGATCCTGCGCAAGCTCGCCCCGGGAGCGACGATATCCCTGGACCAGCTGCAGCGGCAATTGTTCACCGCCAGCGAACAGGAGGACGCCTCATGGCTCAGGGTCGTCCTCACGGCCCTCGAGCGCGACAGACTGGTTGAGGACGACCCGGTTACGCATGGCATACGCCTTCAAAGCTGAGAAAAGTATTAATCCTTCAACGTAAGGGTACGCTGATACGCCGCCCAGATCGCTTTTGACAGAGCCGTGCGGAAGCCACCCTTTTCCAGCTCATAGAGCGCTTCAGCAGTTGTTCCGCCCGGAGAAGTCACCATATTCTTGAGCTCGGCAGGATGCTGATGACTGGAAGTAGCCAGCTTCACCGACCCTTCGATCGTCTGCAGCACCAATTTGAGAGCAACATCGCGCTGGAACCCGAGATGCACGGCGGCATCCATGAAAGCCTCGATAAACAGAAAAACATAAGCCGGTCCCGTTCCGCTCACAGCCGTCGCCATGTCCACGTATCGTTCCTCGTCGACCCGGACCTCGGTCCCGACCGCGCTCAGGATCCGGCGAACCAGCGCACAATCGTCTTCAGTCACCTCAGGGCTTGCCGTCCAGACGGTAACGCCTTCTCCGATCTGTGCGGGGGTATTGGGCATACAGCGCACAATACGATCATGGCCGGTACCTTCCCGCAGTTTTCTGATATCAGTCCCTGCGACAATGGAAAGCAGGATCTGTTCCGGGCGCATGACTCCCTTGATATCGGCAAAAACGTGCCGCAGGTTCTGCGGCTTGACAGCCAGGATCACGACCTGCCCAAACTGGGCCGCCTCACGGTTAGACAGGGTTACTGCGACATGATGCCGTTCCCGCATGACCTCCAGCGTACTCTGGCTGCGTGAACTGACCTTGATGTCATCCTCATGCACGACCTTCTTGCCAAGCAGCGATTCCACAAAAGCGTTTGCCATGACGCCGCCGCCGATAAAGGAAACTCTCGTCTTCTCACTCATATCTTCCTCCTTGACGTTTACCAAATCATACAACTTTTTGCAGCTGACCGGTGAACAGAAATCGTGGCGGTGCTCCGCCCGACCGGAATGGTTGACGGGAAAGCAGGCAAAGAGTATATATAAAGAAGAAGCGAATGATATTTATCCGGAGAAACTTCCGGAACATGGGAGGTACATATGGATCAACAGGTACGCAAGATTCTCATTATCATCTCGACGGCTGAACGTGAGAAAGCGATGGCCGGGCTCATGTACGCACGGAACGCCCGCGAGAACAGATGGTTTGATGATGTCCGGATCGTCCTGTTCGGACCGTTTGAACATTTGATAGCAGAGGACAAGGAACTTCATGACCTGGGTCTGGAAACTTTCAAGGTCGTTGCACGTCCTGTTGCCTGCAAAGCCTTTGCCGACCAGCTCAAGGTCAGCGAAGCGTTAAAAGAACTCGGCTGTGAGATCGAACAGGTCGGAGGCATCATCTCTGAATGCATCCGCACCGGGTACGTTCCCCTCGTTTTCTGAAACTGTCTGCATGACGTGCACGGCAGCGGGTCTTTTCCTGCAAGCGCTCGCTGCCGTTGATTCAAAGAGTCTCTACTTCTTCGGCCGCTCGCACAGCTCCAGCAGAACACCATGCGTCGCCCTGGGATGGACAAAGGCGATACGGGTTCCGCCTGCGCCCTTCCGGGGGACCTCGTCAATCAACTGAACCCCCCTGGCCTTCAGTTCTGCCAGCGCCGTTTCGATATCGTCGACACGGATTGCAATGTGATGCAGTCCTGCCCCGCGTTTTTCAATGAACTTCGCTACAGAGCTTTCCGGACTGGTCGGCTCAAGCAGCTCGATCTCCGTGTCGTCGACCGGCAAGAAAGCAGTCCGAACCTTCTGGCCAGCCACTTCCTCCACGCCGTGCAGCTCAATTCCAAGCGTCGTTTCCCAGAACGTCAGCGATTCCTGAAGATTGCTGACAGCAATGCCGATATGGTCGATATTCTTCAGATTCATCTGTGCCTCCAGCTTCGTTCAACAATAGCGTCCGCAAGGGAATACGGGTCGGTCTCCTTGTTTGCAACTTTTTCCAGCTCAGCCTGGACTTCCGGCTGATCCAGCTGTTCCTTCATCTCATCCGCCAGACGGGCTTTGAGGATCTCCAGGACGTCCAGCCTGGCCATATGGACCTTGAGAGCCGCAAGGCGCCCTGATTCTGTGAGATATGCACGATGCCGTTCAAGCGCAGCCACAACAGCATCTATCCCCATATTCTGTTCAGCCGAGACTTTCACAACAGGGGGGTTCCATCCTGTATGCATGGAGAGCTGCAAAATGGATTCCACCTGATTCGCCGTCCGGTCGGCACCCTCGCGGTCTGCCTTGTTGATGATAAAAACATCTCCGATCTCCATGATACCGGCTTTCATTGCCTGGATATCGTCGCCCATTCCCGGCGCCATGACGACCGCCGTCGTATAGGCGACGTCATGAACGTCCACCTCGGACTGACCCGCCCCGACCGTTTCGATCAGAATCCAGTCAAAGCCGGCGGCATCCAGGAGACGCGCAGCCATCCGCGTGGTGCGGTTGAGTCCGCCCATGGCTCCCCGCGTCCCCATACTGCGGATGTAGACATTCTGCATCAGCGACACATCGAACATCCGTACGCGGTCCCCCAGGATGGCTCCGCCCGAGAAGGGGCTGCTGGGATCAACAGCGAGGACCCCCACCTTATGCCCCTGCGTTGCAAGAAACGCAGCAAGCCGGGCGACAAGCGTGCTCTTGCCCGCTCCCGGCGAACCGGTCAGCCCGACGATATAGGAACGACCCGTGTCATGGTAAATATCGCGGATCAGCTGCACGCCGCGCGGATCACCATTCTCGACCCACGTAACGGCACGGGCGACGGAACGCTTGTCCCCTGCAAGAAGACCGCTTCGGACGTCCACCCGTCTAGGAATCCTTCGCTACATGGGTGCGGATATAGTCAACGCAGGTCGCAAGGGGCGTACCCGGTCCAAAAACCTCCCTGATACCGTGTTCCTTGAGAAACGGGATATCGTCCTCCGGGATAACGCCTCCACCGATGACCAGCATGTCTCCGGCACCCTTTTCTGCGAGAAGGTTCACGACCTTCGGGAACAGGGTGTTATGCGCACCGGACAGACATGACAGGGCAACGACATCGACGTCTTCCTGCACTGCAACTTCCGCGATCTGTTCCGGCGTACGGCGGATGCCGGTGTAAATAACCTCCATCCCTGCGTCCATGAATGCACGCGCAAGGACTTTGGCTCCACGATCATGTCCATCCAGCCCCGGTTTCGCTACCAGGACCCTGATTTTCCTCTCCATGGTCTCCCCCTTAGAACGAGGCATCCGGCCTGTATTCGCCGAACACGGAACGCAGGACGTCACAGATCTCGCCGAGCGTTGCATACGCATCAACGGCTTCAATGATAGGGGGCATAAGGTTGTCTTCCCCTGTTGCAGCAGCTTTGACGTCCGCCAGCGCTTTTGCCACTTTTGCATTGTCGCGGCGTGCCCGCAGGTCCTTCAGCTCCCGGTGACGCTTCTCGTAGAGGCCCGGTTCAATGCGCATGATGTTCTTGACCGGTTTCTCCTCCACCTGGAATTTGTTGACCCCGACGATGACTTTCTTGCCCGACTCGATATCCAGCTGGTACTGGTAACTGCTGTTCTGGATCTCCTGCTGGATGTATCCGCACTCAACGGCTTTTACCGCGCCGCCCAGTTCATCGATCTTCCTGATGTACTTCCAGGCCTCTTCCTCGATCTGATTGGTCATGGACTCGACATAATAGCTTCCAGCCAGCGGATCGATGGTATCCGTGACGCCCGATTCATAGCCGATGATCTGTTGTGTACGAAGGGCGATGCGGACAGAATCCTCGGTCGGCAGCGACAGCGCCTCGTCACGGCTGTTCGTATGCAGCGACTGCGTACCGCCCAGGACTGCCGCAAGCGCCTGCAGCGTCACGCGAACGACATTGTTGTCGGGCTGCTGGCTGGTCAGCGTACATCCGGCAGTCTGCGTGTGGAATCGCAGCATCATGCTCTTGGGATTTGTTGCATGAAAACGTTCATTCATGATCCTGGCCCACATACGGCGGGCGGCCCGGAATTTTGCCACTTCCTCGAATAGATTGTTGTGGGCGTTGAAGAAGAACGACAGGCGCGTGGCAAACGTATCGACATCCAGACCCGCCCTGATCGCCGCTTCGACATATGCGATACCGTCGGCAAGCGTAAAAGCGACCTCCTGCACCGCCGTGCACCCGGCCTCGCGCATGTGATAGCCGCTGATGCTGATCGTGTTCCAGTTCGGCACTTCCCTGGAGCAGTAGGCAAAGATATCGTTGATGATGCGCATGGACGGCGTCGGCGGAAAAATATATGTTCCACGGGCACTGTATTCTTTCAGGATATCATTCTGTATCGTGCCGTTCAGCTTGTCCGCTGTAATCCCATTGCGGCGGGCAACAGCAATGTACATGGCAAGCAGCACGGCGGCAGGAGCGTTGATCGTCATCGAAGTGCTTACTCTGTCAAGAGGAATGCCGTCAAACAGCGTCTCCATATCCGCGAGCGAGCTCACCGAAACGCCGACCTTGCCGACCTCTCCCTCCGACAGGGGATGATCGGCATCCAACCCAAGCTGCGTCGGAAGATCGAATGCGATCGAGAGACCGGTCTGTCCCTGATCCAGCAGGTATTTGTACCGCTTGTTGGATTCTTCCACGGTAGCAAAACCGGCATACTGGCGCATCGTCCACAGACGTCCACGATACATGGTCGCCTGATACCCTCTCGTGTAGGGGTACTCGCCGGGAAATCCGACTTCACTCAGATAATCCCGACCTGCGATATCTTCGGGCGTATACAGCAAGCGAACATCCATCCCCGACGTCGTTGTCCGCTTCGAGTACCCCTTGCCTGTCTTCCCGGCAGGAATCCTGTCAGCCTTCTGTTGCCATTTATCCTGCGCAGCCTTGAATGCCTCTGAACGTTCCTTCTCGTCCACGTGGTCACCTCACCTTTGCAATATCGATGGCGGGTCCAGGCCCGACGATGCCCGCCGCTTCTACAAGAAAAGTATAGCAGGAAACTTCGCTCGCCAACACCGCCGCACCGCCCCGGGCATGCCGGAGAGGATCTCGGGGCGTCTTCCCGTCATGCAGGAAATTCCGATTATCCCGTCCGTCAGCTATACTATGAACGACAATCCTCGTCAGGGGGTAATAATGGAACAGCATGGTCTTGTAATGGAATATACGGGAAATGGAAAAGGCAAAACCACTGCGGCGCTGGGGCTTGCCCTCAGAGCAATCGGAGCTGGGCAGCGCGTCCTCATGATCCAGTTCATGAAAGGGGATCCGACCTACTCTGAACTCAAGGCGATCGCCTGTCTGCCGGGGTTTGAGGTCGTTCAGACCGGTTCCAACCACTGGGTCAGCAGAGGCGAAGCCACTCAGATAGACAAGGCAGAAGCACAACGGGGCATGAATGTCGCCCGTAACGCCTTCCTGGAAGAACGGTACGAACTGGTCATCCTGGATGAACTCAATTGCGCTGTCGATTACGATCTTGTCCATGAGGAGGAGGTTCTGGAACTGCTGACTCATCGCCCGGCATTCATGACCGTCTGTATCACGGGACGCAACGCTCCCGCCGGCCTGCTGGATGCCGCCGACACTGTCAGTGAAGTGCTGGAGATCAAACATCATTTTAACCAGGGGATCGCCGCACAACGCGGTATAGAATTCTGAGCCCGTCGGCGATCACGGTCCCCGATCCAGGAAAACCTTATCGGTCATTCGTTGGACGGTCTTGTGAAGAGAATGCGAACCACCGGTACGAACTGATATCTGCAGTATGTTGTAGTACAGGTGGCAGAACAAGCCAATGAACCACCCCCTTCCTAACCATATACAGGCCCCGGGCAACGCGGGGCCTGTCCCATTTTTCCGTAACCGCAGAGAAACAAACAGGAAATCCCGGGGCGTGAACGCATCGTGAAGAATCCACAGCACGTTTGTGTGTCGATCACGTGTAGCAAAGGTGGTGGAACAAGCAACACACCAACCTCCTCCTTCCCAAGAAACAACAGGCCCCCCGACCCAGGGGGCCTGTCCCATTTTTCCACTCCTGAAATCCCGAATGTTCAGATCAACCGTATCCTGCGACTTGCCTTCTTCCGGCCCGGTCGATTGACAGGAAACATCTCTCCGTTATACTTCGACATATGAACATATGCACATATGTACATATGAACATATGAAACTACGGAGGCGAGATATGCCGGACAATAATCCGAGGGAGATTCACGGGAAACCAGAATCTGCTGTCTGTGAAACCATCTATATCCATAAAGACGTTGTCGACGAAGTACGCCCATCGCTGCCGTCTCCCGAGATACTGACCAGCGTTGCCGAACGCTTTGCTGTTCTGGCGGATCCGACACGCGTCAGTATCCTCTGCGCCCTTCTGGAACACGAGCTCTGCGTCTGCGATCTTTCCACTCTTCTGAACCTTTCTCAGACCAGAGTCTCTCATCACCTGCGGATCCTGCGCCAGGAAAACCTGGTCCGGTTTCACAGGGAAGGCAAGGCTGTCTATTATGTCGCTGCCGACGCCCATGTCCGCACGTTACTGAAACAAGCCATCGATCATGCATCGCATGAACTCGTTCCAGACGAGGAATAATCATGGCTCTGAGAAAAGACGAAAATAATCCATCGGCTTCTTCCGGCTGCGCTGCCTGCGTTCCAGAAAAGCAATGTACACGCTGCGATGCGCCGGAAGACAATGAAGCAAAAGAACGGCGTTCCGCCTTGCTGCAATTGGGCGGATCAGCAGCTCTTGCCCTGGCAGCACGGTTTGTTCCCCTGCCTGAAGCCGTCAGGATAGTAACGTACCTTGCCGCTTATGCGCTCGCCGGATGGAAGGTCATCTGGACAGCGTTCCAGGAGTTGCCTCATGACGGAGTTTTCACCGAGCACACCCTGATGACCATCGCAACAGTCGGAGCTCTGGCAATCGGAGAATACCCGGAAGCAGTTGCCGTCATGCTGTTCTACGATATCGGGGAGATCCTGCAGGACCTTGCCGTCAGCCGTTCCCGCCGGTCGATCGCACATCTTATGGATATACGCCCGGAAGAAGCGCACCTCAGCACCGACAAAGGCCTTCAGACCGTCTCACCGGACACCGTGGCAACAGGGAGCATCATCGTTGTCGAACCAGGGGAACGGGTTCCCCTGGACGGTATCGTCATCGGCGGAGAATCGACGCTGGATACATCCGCACTGACCGGCGAGTCACTTCCCCGGCCGGTTTCGAGAGAAGACGAAGTCATGAGCGGCACCGTTAATCAAACCGGCATGCTGACGATCCGGGTGACGCGTCCTTATGCACAGGGAACCGTCGCCCGCGTCCTGGAAATGGTCGAGAACGCCGGAAAACGCAAAGCGCCGACGGAACGTTTCATTGCAAGGTTCTCCCGTGTCTATACGCCCGCCGTCGTTGGAGCCGCTCTTCTGCTGGCGGTCCTCCCGCCCCTGTTCGGCGCAGGTTCCTGGAGCATGTGGTTTCAGCGTGCCCTCATCTTCCTTGTCGTTTCCTGTCCATGCGCACTCGTGGTTTCCGTTCCATTGACCTTCTTTGCGGGAATCGGCGGCGCTTCACGACAGGGTGTCCTGGTCAAAGGTGGTAACTATCTTGAAGTTCTGGCCCGCGTCAGGACGGTGGTTTTCGACAAGACCGGGACGCTGACCAGGGGGAATTTCGCCGTTGCTTCAGTTTCCCCATCCAACGGGTTCTCCCGCAATGACGTTCTTGAAATCGCCGCCATGGCAGAAATCGACTCGCATCATCCCATTGCCGCTTCCATCCGGGAAGCCTATGGGAAACCTCTCACAAACATTGCCGTCACTGCATTCAAAGAAACACCCGGGCGTGGCACGGAAGCCGTCGTGAAAGGGCATACCCTGCTGGCGGGATCCGCAGCCTTTCTCAGGTCGGAGAACATCGAAATCCAGAACGTTCCTGCAACCGGGACTGTAACGCATGTCGCCCGCGACGGCATGTACGTCGGATCGCTGATCGTCGCTGATGAACTCAAGAGAGATGCCGCCACCGCCGTCCAGGGCCTGAGAAACATGGGCGTCTCCCGGATCGTCATGCTGACGGGGGACAATAGAACTATCGCTCAGGACGTCGGGCAGCGTACCGGCATCGACACTGTTGTCTCGGAACTTCTTCCCGACCAGAAGGTCGCCAAGGTAGAGGAACTGCTCCGGCAGGGACCGGGGACGCTTGCCTTTGTCGGCGACGGCGTCAACGATGCGCCCGTCCTGGCACGCGCCGACTGTGGTGTCGCCATGGGGGGCATCGGATCGGATGCCGCCATCGAGGCGGCGGACGTCGTCCTCATGACGGATGAACCGTCAAAACTCATTACGGGCATCAGGATCGCACGCCGGACACGATCCATCGTATGGCAGAATGTCATCATGGCCCTCAGTATCAAACTCGCCATCATGGCCCTTGGAGCCTTCGGTCTTGCCACGATGTGGATGGCCGTCCTCGGCGACGTCGGCGTGACCCTCCTGGCGGTCCTCAACGCCATGCGTGCGATGATTGTTCCCACAACAGCAGCATAGATAGGTAATTCTGGAGCATCGCCCCCGAATTTTCCAGAGGCGATGCTCCAGATCCTTTGCAGGCCCTGCTTACTGCGGCTTCACAAGCAGAAGGTTCCCGGATATATCGTTTGCGGGAGGATCGCCAAAATCAGCGCGCTGGTCCTTGTCAAGAACCAGCCAGGTACCAGGGGGGAATACGCTGCCGACAACATCACCCGTATAGTAGATCTTGTCATCAGCATACGAATAGAAATATGCCTGAAGCGTGGTCTGGGCTGCTGCGTAGGCAATCCCTTTTGTAAGAGTCGTTGCAGACTTGCAGGCACCTGTACTGTCGCTCCCGGAAACCCTGAACCGGCAGACAAGCTCTTTACGCACACAATCATAGGTCCACACATCGGTAATGCCGTGCCATAGGGCAACAGACATGCCCTTGGCATCTGTCATCTCTGATGGATCCTTAACCAGTGAGAGCACTTCCCCCAGACCAGAGACCAGGCGCAGAGGCGACGAGAATAATATGTTCACGGTTCCATCAGTCGTATTGAGGAATAAGGCCTGATGGTAGACAGCCTTGAAGCTGCCATCGTCAGCCCTTTCCTGCCACTGGTCCATGCAGATGCCTCCATGAGCCACAACCGGCGTTCCCCAGATCATACCTGGTTTGGAAGAAGTCAGCAGACGATTCTTATGCGTACGCAGATCCAGCAGCACGCACCGCGAGAAGTATTTGTCGGAGGCAAGATCTTTGCAGACAAAAAGACATCCAATAGTGTGATCGTCGAGCATGCAGAGTTCAGGTAGATCCCCATTATCGTGCGTCCCCCACAGAGGATCACTGTGCCCAAGAACGATAACCTGACGGCCGGCGTCCAAGTCATAGGCTGTTACCTGCCACTGAACAGTGGAACTGCCACTGTAGAGAGCTGATGCCTGGTCGTAGGCCAGCCAGACAGCATAATGATCGGTAAGCATGTAGGAAGTATTATAAGCATATGCCGAGCTGGCCTGTGTCCCATCCAGAGCTGTGACTTTATTCAAAGCCTCATCCTGGACACGGTAAAGGTTGAAATGTCCATGCCCGCTTTTGCTTACTAATAACCCTTTACCATTATCTACCCAATCGTTTCTGTCATTTGCTATCGCCCAGCCGGTCTGATTAAAATCACCGGCATTTCCTTTTCCGGGATGAGTAATCTCTTTCACAGACCACGTCGTAGGATAGGCCCTCGGAAATATCTGATAGGGTTTTGACATGCTCCTTGTCGGGCCTGCATCCGTCGGCTTGGCCCACTCCGTGCTGATACCCTTGCCTGCCAACTCACGTGCCATAGTCCTGACGTACGCCGGGGCGGAGGAGTCTACATGTATCTTCCCTGATGTTGATGCGCACCCGTCCAGAAGCCCTGTGAGCATACTGGCAATCAGCAACAACATTATTAGTACCACTCTTTTGTGTCTTGCCACGGGAACCCCCCTTTCCATGGTCCGGAGGAGAGAACAACCTCCTCCGGACCTGTTTGCCTGCCTAAAAGATGCCGATAATATCAGTGTACCAGGTAACCCGTGTTCAAGGCCATGAGATGCGCCATATTCGCTGCATCGATCGTATGCTGTCCAAGACTGGCAGGACCATCCCACTTGGTCTCATAGGGATCAATATACATGATGCGGTGACAGTTATCCGAACGCAGAACAACACCGTCGCCAGCAACAAAGTGATCGCTTGCAGAATCCCAGCCAATCAGCCCATACGGTTCGCCCCAGACATCTTTGCCACCAACATCCGTTATAAGGCTCATGACCGTACCATGACCGAGCTGAATATCCGGATCCATCCAGTTGAACAGCTGAGTTGCCGCAGTCGTCTCTCCACTTGCATAGGGAAGTTGTTCACGGTTCCATGTCCAGGTCTTGTTTGGGGCGGGATGATTGTTCAAGAAGTCCGTGATAGCTTTCGACGAAACGCCTTGTGTCGTAACGTGCTCCTCGATACCAATGTCATGCTGCAAGAATCTTGATTGGCTTCCTATAAAACCCCATTCGTAATCCGACACCATTTGTGTGCTGGCAACCCCGCAGTAATACCCGGTTTCCTGTTTACGAGCAGGCATCGCAATAGAATACTGATAGGGTGTTACTGAGTCAGTGATATCGGACTTAATCTTCTCATCGACTGTCCTCTCGCTGCTATGCTGCGCCCACCACTGGTCGATCCTCGCTCTGGACTGAACAAGGTTCTTCTCCTCCTGGGCTGACAGCTGAAAATCAGGCCGCGCCGGATCGTCGGCATTACCTGTGTTTGGCAGACTACGGATTGTCGACCAGTCCAGCTGAGGGCATGGCGCTGTCCCCCCTTCTGCCACAGGGGCTCCGGGCTCTTCCGCAAGAGCATGATGATTTACTGAAGGAATCATTTCTGCGCAAAGCACCATCACAACAGACAATGAAATTACAATGCTGTTGAGCTTACGCTTCGCCATCTCTTCCTCTCCTTTGCCATTCACATCTTTAGCTTCTAAATATGACAGTTCAATAAACCAATACGTTTTCTGCACCAATCTTCATGGTCCCGATACCATATAGTCTCACTTCTCACATATATAACAGATATGCCTGTCATCTGTTAGCAATGCGCATGGCGAAAACGCCGGCACTGCGTATACTGGCTATATGACGGAGGAGAAAACCGAGCAGCAGGTGCTGGAGGAAAGCGTTACCGATCCGGGACAGTTTGACGAAATCGTTAACCGGTACTACAGCCCGCTGTGCT
>CAZEWU010000012.1:0-12215 GCA_964516155.1 uncultured Caldisericota bacterium | reverse complement strand
AGTATTCAGTTCTTGCCGTCGCTTATCCTCTCGGTGTTTATCGGGCCTGTTATCGACCGGTTTCCAAAACGGTCGATCCTGCTGTTTACACAGAGCATGTTTGCCCTGGCGGCGGTCGCCCTGGCGGCGATTTCATTCGGGGGCCACGCTCAATACTGGCAGGTCCTGCTCATTTCGACGATAACGGGATTCATCACAGCCATTGACTGGCCGGCGCGTCAGTCTTTTGTCACTGAACAGGTCAATGACAAATCTGCCGTTGTCAATGCTGTGGCTCTTAACAGTACCATGTTCAACATCGCGCGCGTCATCGGTCCGGGTATCGGGGGGCTGCTCATTGCCGCTGTCGGTATTCCATGGACCTTTGCACTTAATGCTGTCAGTTTTATCGCGGTGATCCTCAGCCTCCTTATTATGAGAGCAGGGCGTACTCCTGTTCTGCATGGCAACGGCAACTACCTGGAGGAGATACGCGAAGGCATCGGCTATGTTCGTCGTAACAAGGTCGTCATGAGCCTGCTGATCATTGCCGGGACTATAAGTCTCTTCCTGCTTAATTTCAATATTCTTATCCCCAGCTTTGCCCAGTTGACGCTGAAATTAAAGGCTGATGCCTATGGCGGGCTGATGTCGGCCATGGGTGTGGGCGCCCTGGCAGCGGGGATCCTCATGTCACTTGGTGGCAGTCGGCTCGAGCCGACACCGGCGTATGTCTATGGATCCGGTTTTATCCTTTCCATTTCGATGATCCTGGTCGGTCTGCAGAAAAATGTCTTTCTTTCCGGGTTTCTGCTCATTTTTTGTGGCTTTGGCATGGCTGCGCTGTCGACAATGTGTAACACCGGTCTTCAGATGCAGGCTCCCGATGAGATGCGGGGCCGCGTCATGGCGGCCTATAACCTGGTGTATGTTGGTTCTACGCCGATTGGCGCATTGTATGCTGGAAAGATCTGCGATGCCCTGGGGGCTACCATGGGGTTCCTCGTGAGCGGGGTGATCGGTCTTGTCTTTCTCTTGTTCATGCTGATCGTTGTGACGCCCCATACCTTTGCGGGTATCAAAACGTTTGCATCACGGTCCGACTGGAGGCATACCGTTGCGTCTCATCAGAGTCTGGATGTTTCCGCTGCGGCAGCACCTGAGCAGGTACATGACTCATCCAAAACTTGATGCACTTGCTCTGCCAGCTCCTGCAGCGTGTAGGGTTTTGAGATAAAAGCGGCGAAGCCGCCGTCTGCTGTGGGCGTGTCCGATGCATTGTAGCCGGACATCAAGATAGCGCGTAGAGAGGGGTTAAGGGTACGCATGTGACCCAGTAGTTCTTTTCCATTCATGCGGGGCATCATCATGTCGATCAGAACCAGGCTGATGGAACTCCATGAGTGGCTGTAAAGAGCCAGAGCTTCCAGCGGGTCCGCAGTGTCCATGACGCGATACCCCAGACGGGTCAGCATCTTTGCTGCCACTGTACGGACGATGTCTTCATCGTCAACGATCAAGATCAATTCATTATGCCGGGAATGTGGAAGCAGCTTTTGAACTGGTATCTGAACATCACTTTCTACTTTCTCATCCCATAGTACTGCCGGAAAGTACAGTGTAAATGTGGTTCCCTTGCCAACAGTGGATTTGACCTGGATCATGCCACCGTGGTCATGGACGACATGCCAGACGATTGAAAGCCCCATGCCTGTTCCTTCTGCACGGGTCGTGAAAAAGGGTTCAAAGAGATGTTCACGCGCTTCCGGTGGAATACCGCAGCCGGTATCGCTGATACATATGCGGATATAGGAGCCGTCAGAAAGATTAGGAGGATCATGTGCGTCGTGCGATGACTTGTCTACAATGACATTTGAGGCGTCGACCGTCAGTGTTCCTGGCTGGTGGTCAAGAGCATCGCGTGCGTTGATGACCAGGTTGAGGAAAGCTTCTTCCAACTGGGTCCGGTCGCCGGCGACATGGCGGAGGTCGGGATCAATCCTCTTCACGAGCACGATACGTTTGTCAAAACCCGGCATCGCAATAGCGAGGGTGTCGCTCAGAACATTACCTACGTCGACGTTCGCGACCGTTGTCCTTTCTTTGCGCGAGAACGATAATAATCGGTGAGTCAATTCTGCGGCCCGGTGTCCGGCGTTTTCAATAGTGGAAAGGCCCTCATAGAGATTGGTGCCTTCTGTGGCGTCGGCTTTCAGCAGAGAGGCGTGACCGATAATGCCGCCCATGATATTGTTGAAGTCGTGCGCAATGCCCCCTGCCAGTCTGCCCACCGCCTCCATCTTTTGCGCCTGCAGCAACTCTTTTTCCAGTTGCAGGTTATGTTCCTGGGCACGTCGCTGTTCGGTGACGTCATGGAAAATCTCCTGAAGAATGGAAGCGCCGGCAGAGGGAATAGACCGAAGCGAAGCAGCACAGATGATCCCGTCTCCGCCCTTCGTGCTCAGAACCCAGTCAAAGTGCTGAGTCGTTCCTTTCATGGCATGCTGCTCTGCAGATATTGCCATCTGTGTGGAAAGATTCTTGCCTGGCTGTTCACAGGGACTCAGGTCTGCAACTTTTTTCCCGGTCAGATCCTCCGCGGAACAGCCCAGCAGCGTTTCCATGGCGCGATTTGCGTGGATGATGATATGATCGCTGAGAATGACGACCGGGTCAGGTGCCTCGTCAAACAATGTATGGTATTGCTCGTAAGCTCTCCGGACCGATTCTTCCGCTTTAAGCTGTTCCCGAAGGTCGCGGGCTACAATGAGAATACGGCAGACAGGTCCATGTATCTGTGAGGTTTTAACTTCTACAGGGATGACTTCCTGTCCCGCCATGAGCTGCCACCTGCTCTCGATATTACTGCGTTCGAGAAGCTCCGTAAGAGTTGTGCTTTTGCTGTCCGGGTCAAGGTGCACAATATCGTTGAGAGGCATTCCCAGGAGGCTTTCCTCGGAGCGTGCCAGAAGTGTGCACAGTGCGCTGTTGACGGTTTCGATACGCAAGACACCGTTGATTTTGCTGGTAAGCAGAGCTGGTTCGGGTATGGCCGCAAAGAGGCGCTGGTAGTATTGCGCCTGGTCGCGTACGATATGAATCTTATGCTCCCGGTCGAAAATGAAGAACAGTCCAGCGAGAAAAAGGATGAAAACGGCGGTGATCGCAAGGATGTTCTGCGTGGCGCCGTTCAGCAGCCGGGCATCACTTGTGCTAAACTGTTTAGTCTCAAGGGTGCGAGCGCTGGCGACAGCGACCAGCGATGGGTGGAAAGAATCTGTTGCAGCGCATAAGCCTCCCGGTTTTATCAGCAGTACCGTAAGACTTAAGAGAAGAGCTGTCCATACCAGGCCGGAAAACGCGACCGCGGGCCGATGCTTCCGGCCTTCATATTTGCGAATTATACCCACAGTTACCATACATCAATCGTACCGTTTCCATGGAATCTGTAAAGCGGCCGTCCTTTCCCAGGGCGGAGCTGTCCAGCGCCGGCTCCGTGTATGGGAACCTGAGAGGGCGTTGAGTTGTCTAAGAAGTGTATATTATAACAGCGGGGGTGTTTTGAAATGGTACATTGCGGACGGGTTCTTTTCCGAAAAATCTGTTGTCTGATCGTTGTAGCTCTTCTTGTCAGTGTGTTGCCGCTTGAAGCGAGAGGCAGGACAACGACGATTATCATCAACGCTGGCAGCGCCCGTGCGACCGTTGACGGTCGTGCCGTTACCATGCTTGTTCCGTCGGTGGTAGATCAGACGTTGCAGCGGACGCTGGTCCCGATCGGGTTCATTGCGAGATATGTCGGATTCACGGTGACTTCAGAAGCAAGCGGATCCCTGAAGCTCAGTACTGGTACCTCCACGGTGGTCGTAACCCCCGGCAAGCAGGATGCGCTGGTCAATGGAACGGCTGTGCACCTCGGAATGGAGATGCGCGGACTGCTGGGTGAGGTGCTCGTGGCGGTTGATGACATCCATTCACTGCTTCCCGTAGAAGTTCATACTGGCTCGACAGGCCATGAATTTGTTTTTACCAGGACGGTTGACACTCCTGTTGTTAGTGGATCGGTCGATTCAGAAGCGGTGACGCTTGGAGTGAAGCATGAGCAGGTCTTCAAACAGACCGTTGATTTCTATATTGTCCGCATCGATATGACCGGCAAAGGAATCCGTGTTCTGTCATGTCAGTCTGTGGGCGGCGTCGGTACGGCGCGTTACCCTTCTGCCTATGTCGGAAGCCTGAAGCCGCTGGCTCTCATGAATGCAACCCCGTTTAACATGACAAGTTATATCATGAGCGGGTCGGTGCAGAACCAGGGAATACCAGTCTACTATTCTGGAACATACATTGCAACGATCGGGATCGACCCGGACAACACGCCGTTTTATGCGGAAGGAACTGCGCGGGCAGTCATCCGGCTTGGCGGTGGACAGGAGATCCCTGCTCTTCGCATAAACCAGTCGGCGGCCGGCGCAACGGCGCAGGGATGTTCCCTGTACAGCAATTACTACAGTGGCGGGATATTCGTTGCTTCATCGGAGTTGCTCCTTGTTATCCAGGGATCGTCGATTGTGCGTACACTCTCGGGTTCCTCTTTTGTGCCGTCCTCGATGCAGAGCGGACAGCTGGCCGTATATATCCGCCGTCCGGACCTGGTGACGTCCGCCAGAGCTGCTGCATCAGTTGAAATGCGCACCTTCGTGGGAAGTCGTGATTGTACGGGAGCGACGTTCCTGCAGTGCGGTCCCGTCGTTGTCCGCGACAGTAAGCCCTATCTGGATTATCGGAAGTACAAGGATATCGGGAGGGCGACCAAGCTCGGTTCCCGGGCGTTCATTGGAATGGATGATCAGAAGCATCTGTTCTTTATTGCCACGCCGGCGCGGGTCCGCCTGCAGTTTGGTGACGTCAGTCTCGCGTTGTCACGTCTCGGACTGTTTACCAATGTCGTGACTCTTGACGGAGGAACCTCGACAACCCTTTACTATAAGGGACAATATATCATTAAGGGGAGCAGAGCTATTACGAACGTTCTTTGCGTTCCTGCTCAATGAACTGATACTTTTCCGGCAGAGACTGGTGGTCTCACCAGCCCCGGTATGTACCGCCTGCTCCCGTGGGAGCAGGCGGTTTCTATTTCCTGCAGAATTCATGCAGCTGTTGACATTGACACTGCTGATGGAACGTGATACGATACAAATTAAGTAGCATCCCCGGCGGGGCGATGCGTCCAGATATTCTCTGGAACAGGCTTGCCCTTGCCGAACCGTGAGCTCTGGAGGCTGTCTCCCGATGGGAGTTCAGAGTATCACATCCTGTCCGTGACTTCGTGTGTCGTAGTATGTCTCAATCTTCCATCGTTATTACATATGCAAGTCGGCGTGACAGGTTTTTGAACGAATAATGCCGGTTGCTTTGCAGCGCAGGGAACTGATTGGCTGATGGAGAGAAGGTGGGAGAAACGAGATGTACATAATACGACCGTATGAACCGGATGATGAAAGAACGGTACGGAGCCTGTGGAAAACATGCCTCCCTGAAGAGCAGGAGACAGTTCCGGAGCGTATTCTCCTGGATGCACGAAGTAATGCAGGCGTCAGCTTTGTCACCTGTGATCGGGATCGTATTGTGGGGTTTATCTTCGCTTCAGATTCTGCTCGGCAGAAGTTGTGCAGTTGTGGAGGAAGGGTGCAGGTGGTGTTTGTGGATCCCTCTTTGTGCCGCCATGGGATTGGTATGGGGCTGTTGTCAGCTGTTGCGCGGAGCCTCCGCGCAAGCGGGGGGCACATTATCAGAGTAGGCAGTGAAGCTCCCGAGCTTATCCCGGGAGTTGACCGGGACCGGCAGCAGGATGCCATGGCTTTTTTTGAATCCATGGGGTATGCTGAATATTCTGACGTCGTCACAATGGCGATGTCGCTGGAGTCCTGGGCGATGCCCACTGCAGTGGCAGAGGCAGCGGAGAGCCTGCGGGCAAGTGGGTACCGGTTTGAATGGTATACGGAACTGTCATGTATCCCTCTCATGGAATTCGTCGAGGCTCATTGTCCACAAGCCTGGGCGGATACAGTCCGCAGAGCTGTCCTGCGGAACAAGGCCGGAGAGGATATCCTTCTGGCGCTGGATAGTCGGGGTGGAATTGCTGGTTATTGCCAACGTTGCTCTGATGGTGTTCCGTCGCATGTTGGGCCATTGGGAGTGGAGAGACGGCTGCGTGGCCGCCGGATCGGCAGCGTGTTGTTTTCTCTGATGGTAGAAGATATGGTGCGGCGCGGGATTCAGGGGGTATCGCTGGGATGGATCGCCGTGGAACATGATGCCCGGTGCTTTTATGAGCAGCAGGGGATGCATGTTGTCCGTCATTATTTGTCATTGTGCAAAGCCTTGATGTGACGGGGCAGAACTTGATTTTTCGCTGATTCGCGCCACAACTAGAGAAGCCGGATGAATTTCCGGCGCACCATCAAATTCGTTCACGGAGGTAGCGAGAGGTATGAGCGAGCACAAGCAGAATTCTGAGGGATCACGGCAGAAGAATGACCGGCATGGTCCTTCTTCATCACATACAGGGTGGCAAAAGCCAACGATGGATAACGCGACAAAACTTCTTTTCATGTCCGTCCTCGTTATCATGTGCGGAGCTCTTCTCTCTATGGTGCAGGGAGCCAAAGTCATCGGTTATATCGTCGCGGGCGTTGGCCTGGCGTGGTACCTGATCCTCCGTTTCATCCCTCTTTGGCGTGACTGGCGCACAAAACGTGGAAGGTAAATCATTGACCATGAAATATCGCCGCCTTATCGCGTGCGACCTTGATGGAACGTTGCTTAACAGTGCATCAAGCATTTCAGATGATCTTGTCGGACGCCTGCAGGGGATACTTCCCTCTGATACGGCATTTACGCTGGCAACCGGTCGTGTGTTGCGTGAATTGCGTTCTTTTGTCACACAGCTTGGCTGTATCTCCGTTCCGGTCATCGCAGAGACGGGGGCGGTCCTGCTGGATCCGGATACGGGCAGCGAGATCATGCCGCAGGCTATGTCCTCCCAGATCATCAGCCGTATTCTCATGGTTCTGGAAAAGGGCCCATGGGAGTACAACGTCTATCTGTCGAACGGGGATCATTGTGTGCCATTTCGCAGTCATCCGGGTGTCTGGTTTACGGATATTCCCGAGACAGAAGCGCTTCGTCCGCTGCTGAAGGATATCGGTGAATGGCACACGACCGACCTGAGCAGGATACGCAAGGTCTTTCTTCGCTGTGAACCAGCGGAAACATCGGAAATCAAACATGCTATTTCGTGCGCTGTCCGGGACCTTGCCGACGTACAGCAGTCGGACACGAATTGTATTGATATTCTGGCTGCAGGTGTGAACAAAGGCGTTGCACTGGGCAGATTGAGGCAACTGCTGGGTATCTCAGCGGCCGACGTCATGGCGATCGGTGATTCCGAGACGGACATCTCTATGTTTTCTGTGGCGGGTACCTCTGTGGCGATGGAAAACGCTGACGGTGCTGTCAAGAACGCTGCCCGTTATGTGGTTCCGTCGAACGACGATGACGGCGTGCTGGTTGCTGTCGAACATTTCGTGAAAGGGGAGTATGATGTTTGAAACTGGTTGTGGCAGTGCTGTCATAACACCAAAAGTCGGCCTGCAACTTGCCGGATTCCTGGGGGAGCGTAAAGCCGCCGGGGTACACGACAATTTGATGGCGAAAGCGGTCTATCTTGCAGATGGGCCTGATAACCAGGTCATGCTGATCGTTGTTGGTACACTGGAAGTCGACAGGCGGTTTGTTGATGAGGTACGGATGCGCGTCGAGCAGGAAACCGGCGTGCCGGCCGGTCACTGTATCGTGGCCGCCATTCATACGCATTCAGGTCCTGCCGGACTTACCAGGCTGTCTCTTCCGGGAACCCAGGGAGAGAAACAAGTCTTCGGGGAATTCAACGAGAAGCTGTTTGAACAGACGGTAGCGGGATGTGTGGCGGCGGCCAAGAAGGCACGTCGCTGGGCCCGCAGGGGGAACATCTCTGCCGGAGTAGCTACGATGCTGCAGCCTGTCTGCGGAAACCGCAGAGCAATGCAGGCACAGGAAAACATTCAGATGCAGGTCGTACGTGCTGAGACCAGTACGAGGTGCGCCATCCTCTATAACCTTGATTGTCATCCGACGGTGCTCCACGAAGAAAACCTGTTGTACAGCGATGATTTTCCAGGTTCTGTTGCGACGGTCATGCCCATGCTGGAATCTTATGTGACGATGCCGATGTTCCTGAATGGAGCGGCCGGCGATATGAGTACGCGCTTTTACCGCAGGACTTCCGGCTTCGACGAAGTCAAACGTATCGGTGAAATCGTGGCAGAGAGCGTTGTATCCAGCTTTTCCAGCCTGCGGGTGTTGAAAGAACCGTTTCAGGTGCGTGCAGCCGACATCCCCATGAGGCTGGCACTCAAGAAATTCCTGTCGCCTGCCGAATTAGAACAGCGCGTTGCTGAAGCAAAACACAACCTGGAGACGGCCCGCTCAGAAGGAGTTCAGAATCTGAGGCCGTTCCAGTCGGTTCTTGAAGGGCTCGCCCTCGCCGGCGGGCTTGCCAAGAAAGCGGGTACTGCCACCTATATCGATACGCGTCTCAGCTTACTCCGGTTTGGCAATATCCTTATCGCCGGCATTCCCGGCGAGATGTTTTCAAGTCTTGGAAATGCTATCCGCCGTGCATTTCCTGAGAATATCGTGCTGGTTGCGGGATACTGTGGCGATTACATTGGTTACATCCCGGATGAAGCCGCCTACCGTGAGGGCGGGTACGAGGCTCTCAGCACATTCCTGGCAATGGGCGAGGGCGAACGGATGCGTGATGAAGCTATTAAAGGGCTTCGGGCATTACTGACTGAAGAACGTAAGGAGAAGTGAATGACATGAATGGTTCATTGATGATTCAGGAAGTACGTGAGACAGCGACTGTCCTGCAGGAGCTTGGGAAAGAAGAAGCGCCTGCCATCGCAGAGCTTGGCCGTCGATTTGTGGAAACGGATCCGGATGTTGTCATTGAATCTGGACGGGGAACTTCTGACCATGCATGTATCTACGGGCAGTACCTTATTGAGTCTTTGCTGGGTATCCCGACGGCATTGGCGCTGGGATCCCTTTATACGCACTATAATCTACCGCCGAAGATGCGGAAGGGCGCTGTTATCGGAGTGTCGCAGTCCGGTGAAACAGAGGACGTCTGCCGGGTGGCGGAGCAGTCTGTCAAAGCTGGTGTATTCACGGTCGGCCTTACCAATGCTCGTGGCAGCACGCTTGATCGTGTGGCCGGGGAGAACTCCGTTTTTCTCCATGCCGGTCCGGAGAAGAGCGTTGCCGCGACAAAAACATTCACGACTTCTCTTATGGCATTCCTCATGCTTGTTCATGCTATCAAGGGGGACGGGTTCGATTGCCAGCCGGTGATCGGGTTCATTGAAGGTATTCTCAGGCGCGAGGAGGAAATTCGCCAGCAGGCGGTACAGTACACGTACACTAATGAGTTTGTCGTCGTCGGCACCGGTTACTCTTACCCGCTGGCACTGGAAGGTGCTCTCAAACTCAAGGAAACATGCTACATCAATGCACAGGGGCTGTCGTCTGTGGATCTGATTCATGGGCCTCTCGCTGTTCTCAACCCGGATATGCCGGTCATCATTTTTGCGCCGGATGATGCATGCCTTGAGTTGAACATCTCAGTTCTTGAACGTATCAAGTCCACGCGTGCTCATGTTCTTGTCGTCTCTGACAACGATCGGGTTCTGCAGTATGGGGACACTTCCTTCCGGATTCCGAAAGCCGATCCTACGGTCTATCCTCTGGTGGAGGCGTTATTCGTTCAATTGTTTGCCTACAGCCTTTCCATGGCTCGAAAACTGAATCCCGATCAGCCGCGTTTCCTGCATAAAATCAGCTTGCTCGAAGACGACGGCGAGGCACGGTCATCAAAAAGTTGACTCTAAAAGGCCTGTCGGAAATGTTACGTGGGTATTGAAACTTTTTCAGCACGTACGACAATGATTGCGCAAGAACATCTGTAATGACGATACGACATGGGCAAGCTGAATACTGCTCTTCTACAATGAGGATAACGGAAGTCTATCGTCGTAGCATGGAGACAATGAGAATGGAGGTGAAAGAAGAGTATCGCAACAAATGAGCGGACTCTGGTGGACAGGAGTTGAAAAGGAAATGCTGGTGATTATTCCCCAAGAAGCAATATCCTTGTGAGGAGGTTGGAATTATGAGTAGTGGTTACAGTATTGGAGTAGCGCTGATTCTGGCGATCTGGTCGTATCTCCAGATCATAGCAAATCTTGGTCCCGCCTGGCAGCTCTGCGATCCTATCGTAAGCGGACTGTTTGTCGGTGCCATCGTCGGTAACATACCCCTTGGCCTTTCTCTCGGTGGCACTCTTGAGTTGATGTCGCTTGGTCTCTGGACGTATGGCGGCGCGACAACTCCCGACTACACGACGGGTGCTATCGTTGGTACAGCATTCGCTGCTTTATCAAAGCTGCCTGCAACGCAGGCAATGGCAGCCGGCATGGCAGTTGCTGTTCCCGTTTCTCTTTTCATGACTCAACTTGACATTCTTGGGCGTTCTCTGACCACTGTCTTTATCCACGGGGCCGATCGTGCTGTGGAAAACAAGAATGAAGCGTCGTTCTCGCAGTGGCATCTCCTGGGTCAGCTTCCCTGGGGACTTTCCCGCGCAATCCCCGTTTTCTTTGCAGTATGGCTTGGGTCAGGTCCTATCCAGAACCTCATCAATAACATTCCCGCATGGCTGACCAATGGTCTGACGACCATGGGGCATGTCCTGCCGGCGCTCGGCTTTGGCATTCTCTTGACGCTGCTGCCTATCGAGAAATGGTGGGCATTCTTTGTCATGGGATTCGTCATGTTCGCGTATCTGAACGTTCCTCTTCTTGGTATTGCACTTGCGGCTCTCGCCGTCGTTATTATTTACTTCTCTCTCAAGCCGGCTGGAGCGGCGGAAGAGAAGGCCGAGGAAGAAGCGGCTGCCAAGATCGAGAACGCAAAGAGTCCTGTCACACATGCCGATCTCGTCAAGGCGATGTGGCGGCATAACCTGACTCTGCAGCTTTCCTGGAACTATGAACGTATGCAGGCTCTGGGCTATGCATGGTCTATCGCTCCAATTCTTAAAAAGGTCTATCCGAACAAGGATGAGTACTGGGCGGCTATCAAACGTCATATGGTGTTCTACAACACGAACCCGGCTATTGGCTCTCCCACTATCTTTGGTGCAGACTGCGCTCTGGAAGAGCAGAGACAGCCTGAAGTCGGTGACAGCCTGAAAGTTGCATTGATGGGCCCGTTTGCAGGCATTGGTGATACCATTCAGGCTATCCTGATGAAGCCCATCTTTGCTGTCTTTGCAGCTTCCATGGCCCTTCAGGGCAGTACCGGTGGCGCATGGCTCATGCTGCTTCTCGGTTTCATCTGGTTCTATCTGATGTTCCCCGGCTTCTGGCTTGGCTACAAGCAGGGTCTTGGTCTCGTTCATCAGGTCAGCAGCGGTGTTGTGACCCGTATCACCGACATGGCGAGCACGATTGCTCTGTTCATCATGGGTGGCTTCATCCCGAGCATCCTTTCAAGCATCAAGACACCGGTGGCGTTTACCAAACACGTTATGCTTGAGGGGAAAGACGTTGTCCAGTCCGTCAAGCTTCAGGATACCTTTGACAAGATTCTTCCGTACATGCTTCCGCTTCTTCTGACATTCCTTGTCTACTGGTTGCTGAAGAAGAAACATTGGACGAATCTTCAGGTCCTCTTCCTTCTTGTTGCAATGGGTATTATCCTCGGAGCTTTCAAGATCCTGTAAACTTCGATCACTGTTGCTGTAAGTTGTAAACAAATACAGCCTGGCTCCTGGATGGCAAAAGCATGCGGGAGCCAGGCGAAGTAAATGGAAAAAAACTGTTGCAACTGATTGAGTCCCACAGGTCCTTCTTTTTGTGGTCCTTGGCATTGTGCGGGGAGCTCTTACACTTCTGGAGGCTGTGAAATTTATGTATCGTCCCGGGTCGTTTATAATCCGGGAGCGGAAAGGAACTGTATTATGGTTGGTATTGTAGTTATTACGCACGGAGACTTTGCCGACGGCATCAAGAGCGCCGTTACACTTATTGCAGGACCTCAGGAACAGTTTGAGACAGTTGCTCTCCGCGAGG
>CAZEWU010000011.1:0-12356 GCA_964516155.1 uncultured Caldisericota bacterium | reverse complement strand
CTTCTCTGGGAGGGTCGGTTGTCGGTATGACGGGGGTGCCGGAGGTCACGCTTGCCCGGGAAGCGGGTATGGCGTACCAGACTATCGCGATCATTACGAACTATGCCTCCGGGATCAGCAAGACCCTTCTGACTCATAAAGAGGTCCTTGACGCGATGAGCGCAGTGTCGGTTCCCATAATAGAGATATTGCGGAGAGCGTTGCCTCTGGTAGCGAAGTTCCCGGTGAATGAGGATTATGCTCGGCGTCCGCTTGACTTTCTTCTGCATTCATGAAAGTTGAACTTCTGGCATCAACTCCAGATCCAGATATGCTCTGCGCGTATGCAGCGCATATCTGCTACAGTACTGAAACATTCAACGCCCGTCGGACCGCCGTCATCCTACGAAAAGTACGTGCAAACGGGCATCTCTCTGTTCTGGAACATGCCAGTTTTACGTTTTTGATCGAAGGATTATCGCGAGCAGCCTCGCATCAGCTCGTGCGGCATCGGCTGGCCTCCTATTCGCAACAGAGTCTTCGCTTCACAAAAGCTCAGCCGGTTTTTGTTTCCCCCGCCGGGCACGATTTTCACGACTTCTACGAGCAGGCATACCAGGAGTATGAGCGATTGCTTGCCGAGGGAATCCGCGAAGAAGATGCTCGTTACGTTTTGCCGCAAGGCGTAGCGTCCCGGCTGGTAGTCACCATGAATGCCAGGGAACTCCTGCATTTCTTTGAGCTCCGCTGCTGTCTGCGGGCACAGTTCGAAATCCGTGCCCTGGCATGGCTTATGCTGGCGAAAGCCAAAGCCGTTGCACCCCTCCTGTTTGAAAACGCCGGCCCATTGTGCCTACAGGGTCTGGGATGCCCGGAGCGTTCATTCAACTGTCATCTGAAACCAACGAAAAAGGAAGGAGTAACGGAATGACTGGTACTATGTTGGCACTTGTAAAAGAACGGCCAGAACGAGGAGCAACATTAACAAAGGTGAACATTCCCTCTATTGCCGACGATGAAGTGCTGGTGAAAATTGATTATGCCTCCATTTGCGGAACTGATGTCCACATCTACGTATGGAACGACTGGGCTCAGAACCGTATCAAAACACCGCACATTATGGGCCATGAATTCGCAGGACATGTGGTGGAACTCGGAAAGTCTGTACGAGGCTTCAAGGAAGGAGATTTCGTCAGCTCTGAAACGCATATCTATTGTGGCCATTGCTATCAATGTCACAACGAGCACCCTGAGGTCTGCCAGAACCTTCAAATCCTGGGCGTCGACCGCGCAGGTGCCTTTGCAGAGTACATAGCTGTTCCAGAACGTGTTCTCTGGAAGAATGACGAATCCATTCCGGCGGCATGGGCATCCATTCAAGAACCTATGGGGAATGCGCTTGATACCGTTATGGCTGAGCCGGTCTCCGGCAAGACGGTTCTTGTAACGGGAGCGGGCCCCATCGGGGTGCTGGCTGTCGGGATTGCCAAGGCATTCGGTGCCACGCAGCTTTTTGTAACGGATCTCTCTGACTATCGACTGGACCTTGCCAAGAAGATGGGAGCTACCGTCGTCATGAACCCGAAGCGTGATGACGTCCATGGTATCGTCATGGAAAAGACACACGGTATCGGTGTCGATGTCGTTCTGGAGATGTCTGGAGCTGCATCTGCTATTAACCAGGGGCTACAGCTTCTGACACTGGCGGGTCGTATGTCTATGCTTGGTCTCCCTGATGGTAAGGTCAGTATTGACCTGACCAACGACGTCATTTTCAAGAAAGTCCGTATCTATGGTATTACGGGACGCCACATTTTCTCTACCTGGGAGACAGTCTCGCGGTTGCTTGCCTCGCGCCTTGTTGATCCGACTCCGGCCATTACGCACCAGTTGAAGTTCGAAGATTGGCAGACAGGAATGGATGCTATGGTAAACGGGACCTGTGGAAAAGTCGTCCTGCAGATTTCAGGGAGGTAACGGTAATGAACGAAAAATTCCAGGAAATGATGCGCACGGAGCTGGATCGGCTCGACAAAGAGGGACTCAGCCTGAAGATACGTGAGCTTGATTCAGAGCAGGGACCAGCCTGCACGATTGATGGTAAGTATGTTATCAATCTTGCCGCCAATAATTATCTGGGCATTATTGCTCGCAAGGATGTCAAGGAAGCTGCCAAAAAAGCGATTGATGAGTTCGGAGTCGGCTCTGGAGCCGTCAAGACTATCATCGGGAATACCCGTCTGATCGTTGAAGGCGAGAAAAAGCTTGCCAAGTTCAAACAGGTGGAAGCGGTCCTTATGTATCAGGGCGGATTGACTGCCAATTCAGGTACAATCCCGGCACTTGTTCATGACGGAGATTTCATTTTCAGTGATGAGCTCAATCACGCCAGTATCATTGACGGATGCAGATTGAGCAAAGCCAAGATCGTTCCTTTCAAGCATTGTGACATGGCGAGTCTGGAGGAGAAGCTCAAAGAGCATCAGCAGGATCCAGGCACGAAGCTTATCATTACGGACGGGGTGTTCAGCATGGATGGAGATATCGCCCCGTTGCCTGATATTGTAGACCTCGCCAAGAAATACGATGCTGTTACCATGGTTGATGACGCCCATGGTGAAGGCGTTCTCGGTGATCATGGCCGTGGCATAGTCAACCATTTCCATCTGGAAGGACAGGTTGATGTTGAAATCGGGACCATGTCAAAGGCTTTTGGAGTCGTTGGTGGATATGCTGCAGGCTCCAGCACCCTGGTGGAGTTCCTCAAGAACAAGGCCCGTACGATCCTGTTCAGTTCAACTATTACGCCGGCCGATGCGGGCGCGGTGCTCAAGGTGATTGATCTCCTGACAGAAAGCGACGAACTCGTTCGCAAGCTCTGGGACAATGCTGCATACTTCAAGTCCAAGATGAAGGCATATGGGTTTGATACATGGCGCAGCCAGACTCCCATTACTCCCATCATCATCGGTGACAGCCAGCTTGCCAAGGATCTTTCTGCAAAATTGTTCGAGAAGGGTGTTTTTGCTCAATCACTGGGGTTTCCGACTGTTCCCAAGGGACTTGCCCGTATCCGTTGCATGTTGTGCTCGACGCATACCAAGGAACAGCTTGATTTTGCAGCTGACATGTTCCACGAATCAGCTGTTGAATTGGGCATCCTGAAAAGCTAGGTGTATTCCATGTCATCTCCTACCGTCCAGGTCATGATTCTTGCCGGAGGACTGGGCACCCGTATGAAGAGTGCGGTTCCAAAAGTCCTCCACGACATCCTTGGTCACCCCATGCTGTGGTACGTCGTGGATGCTCTCCATGACGTCGATGCCTGCCCCATCGTTGTTACGCCTCCCGGCAATGAGGCGTTCCATTCTGTGTTCGGAGAGAGCATCGACTATGCGGTACAACCTGAACAACATGGTTCCGGGCATGCCGTTCAATGTGGCATTGATAGTGTGACAGCTGATTATTTGCTGGTATGCAATGGAGATGACCCGCTTCCCGCTGCGGAAGATTATCGCGAATTTCTCGATGAGAGCATCCGTTTGAACGTGGATGCTTCTGTCCTGGCTGCACATGTTGATGACCCTGCTCAGCTGGGCAGGGTCATTCGATCGTCGGATGGAGCATTCGAGGAAATCGTTGAAGCGAAGGATGCTACTCCTCAGCAACTGCAGATCCAGGAGATCAATACTGGTATCTACTTTTTCAGGACTGACCTCCTGCGGACGTGGCTGAAGTGTCTGGCTCCGGACAATGCACAGCAGGAATACTACATTACGGATTGTCTTGCAATGGCTGTCAGAGAACGGCGGCAGGTTGCCTGCCATGTTGCTCACGGAACATGGATAATGTCGGGGATTAACGACCGGGCCGAGCTTGCTTCAGCAACGGCTCTGCTGCAAAAGCGAAAACTCTGTCAGCTGTACCATGAGGGCGTCACGATCGAACTGCCGGATACGGTCCATGTAGATTGGGATGTTCAGGCTGAACGTGACGTTGAGATACGACAGGGCTGCTGGCTCAGAGGAACTACCATTTTGGAAGAAGGCAGTGTGATCGGTCCGAACACCATGCTCCTCAATGCCAGGGTTGGCAGGAGGACCTCTGTCCTGTCCTCGTATATAGAAGGCTCAAGTATTGGCGAAGACTGCATGATCGGCCCCTTCTCCTATATCCGCCCCGGTACGACCACTGCTGAAAAGGCGAAAATAGGGGCTTTCTGCGAGCTTAAAGCTTCTTCTGTGGGAGCCGGGAGCAAAGTCCCTCATCTTTCCTATGTCGGGGATGCTACAATTGCAGAGGATGTTAATATCGGTGCAGGAACGATCACCTGTAATTACGACGGATTTACTCATGAGAAACACCATACCGTGATCGAAAAAAACGTTTTCATCGGTGCCAATAACAATCTCGTCGCGCCCGTTACGGTCCATGAGGGCGCCTATACTGCAACTGGATCCACGATAACTCACGATGTTCCTGCGGAAGCCCTTGCAATAGCGCGGGCGATTCAGGTGGATAAAGAGGGATGGGTCAGGAGGAAAAAACATGGAGAGTGAGTACAATCCGATCAAGATCTTTTCCGGGAATGCCAACAAACCATTGGCAGAAAAAGTAGCAGCATATCTGGGAATCCCTCTTGGTCAGGCAGAAGTCAGCCGTTTTCCTGATGGCGAGATCAAACTTCGCATCAATGAAAATGTGCGGGGTCTAAACGTGTATGTTGTCCAGCCGACAAATGCTCCTGCTGAAAATCTGCTGGAGCTGCTGATCTTGATTGACGCCTTGAAGCGTGCCTCAGCGGCAAGTATTACAGCTATTGTTCCCTTCTTCGGGTATGCCCGTCAGGATCGTAAAACGCGCTCCCGCGAGCCGATCAGCGCAAAGCTTATGGCTAACCTTATTACCGTTGCTGGCGCCGATCGTGTTGTTGCTGTCGATCTTCACGCTGCACAGATCCAGGGATTTTTTGATATTCCTACGGACAACCTCACTGCAATGGTCCAGTTCGCCCAGTATATCAAGCGTAAGGAATTGGATGATCTGGTCGTCTTATCTCCTGATGTCGGGGGTGTTGCGCGGGCAAGCACGCTTGCTCAGACGATTCACGCGACAACTGCTTTGTTTGTAAAAAAGCGCCTGTCACCGGATGCCGTTGAAATCCAGTCTCTGATCGGAGACGTGCGTGGAAAGAACGTTATCATTGCCGACGACGCTATCCATACCGGTAACACCATGCTCAATGCATGTGACCGTGCCCTTGAAGAAGGAGCAAAGAGTGTCATTGCCTGCGCAACTCATGCGGTATTCGCGGGCGATTCGCTCAGTCTCTTTGCACGCTCCAACTTCAGTGAAGTGATTGTGACGGACACTCTCTACGTTCCTGGGCGTGAATTCCCTTCAATCTTCACTGTATTGTCTGTGTCTGAGCTTATCGCAAAGGCTATCTACAGCATCCATAATCACTCTTCGGTTTCTGCCCTGTTTCAGCTGTAACATGATGGGCTCTTGAGTGCTTGATTGAGGGCTGATTTGGCATACAATGTCAAAGATATGCCGGTATCTTATGAGTAAGGAGTTGGTATGCAAAGAGTAGCGATAGAAGCCGTTGCCCGTGAGAGCGGCAAGCATGGCAAGCTAAGTGCCCTGCGCAGGCAGGGCTTCATCCCTGCGGTGGTTTATGGGCGGGGGATGACCCCTCAGTCTGTTGCTGTACCAGTGCGTGCATTTGAACGCATGCGTCGTGCAGTGGGAGATTCTGCTATTGTCGATCTGCAGTTTGGTGAAAGCAAAACCTTTACTACAGTTGTTCATGAATATCAGATGAATCCGATTCACGATACATATACACATGTGGATTTCCTTTCGATTTCACTGGATGAACCATTAACAAGCAGAGTCCCTGTCCGTCCTGTTGGAACCCCTATCGGTTTGAAGGAAGGCGGTGTGCTCGAGCATTCTTTGTACGAGCTTGAAGTGGAGGCTCTTCCTCTTGACATTCCCGATTACCTGGAGGTTGATGTTTCAGGTCTTGAGATGAAGGGTTCTATTCACGTTTCCGATCTTAAGCTCGGCGAAAAAGTCAAGGTTCTTACTAGCGAGTCTGCGACCGTGTTCTCTGTCGTAGCACCCGTTATCGAGGAGGCTCCGCCTGCTCCTGCTGCTGAAGAAGCTGTTGCCGGTGCAGAGGGTGCTGCTCCTGTAGAAGGCGCCGCTGCTGGTGCTGCTCCTGCGGGGGGGACCGCTCCTGCCGGAAAGGCAGAGTCCAAGAAAGCAGAGTCCAAATAATTCGTACGTCTCTGCTGTTTTTCTTGTGTCCGATCTTTCACTGCGCTGGCTCCAACGAGCCAGCGCTTTTGTTGTCTGTATGCGATGGTGAGAAAGAGGAATGAGAATCCTGTTTATCGGTGACATTTTTGGAAAGCCAGGTAGAACCGCCGTACGGCGTTTGTTACCAGAGCTCAGGGAAGAATTCAATCCTATATTGGTTATTGCCAATGCAGAAAACGCTTCCCATGGAACCGGCATGAAGGCAAATGCGTTCCAGGAGCTATCGTCAGCCGGGATTGATGTTTTCACGGGCGGTAATCACACTCTGGCAAGGCCCGAGACGTTAGATCTGATGGCGGAACATCCGAGTATTCTTTGCCCCGGCAACATCAGTCCTGTTGTTCACGAGCATGGATGGGTCATTGTACAAACCGCAGACGGCCCGGTTGCCATCATGAATGTCATGGGGCAGTATTGCCTGAATGGCGGGGATAACCCATTCCGGTATGCAGAAGAGGTTCTCGCCCTGCCGGCCATTGCCGGGACCCCGGTCCGCATCGTCGATTTTCACGCAGAGGCTACGGCGGAAAAAGCTGCCATGCTTCACCTTCTGAACGGGAGAGTCTCCGCTGTTCTGGGTACGCATACGCATGTGCCGACTGCGGATGCCCACGTTACATCAGCAGGAACGGCATTTATTACCGATGTCGGGATGACGGGGGTCCGATCATCCATCATCGGACTTGACTCTCCGGGCATGATACAGCGTTTTACGACAGGGATTATGTATCCTTCGCACGTTGCCGAAGGGGAGGCCACTTTGATGGCTGTTGTTGTTGACATTGACGCTGTCTCAGGACAGAGCACTGCTATTACGTTGCTGCAACGGGCGTCGTGACGTGGCTGGATTCTTTATCAGGACATTCGGCTGCCAGTTCAACGAGCTCTACAGCGGGATGATTGCCGATGCTCTAGAGAAGAGCGGTCATCAGCGTGTGGCCGAGCTTGCGGACGCATCGATCGTCGTCATCAATACGTGCGCCATCCGGGCCAAGGCAGAGGAAAAAGCATTCAGCTTCCTGGGCGAAGCGGCACAGGTTGTCGGGAGCGACCACATCGTTTTTATGGGGTGCACTGCAACGCTTGATCACGAACGTGCTGCCCATATTGCGGGTCATGGACTGCATGTCCTGGATGGCGAGGCCAGTATCGACCAGGTGTTGCACGTGATTGGGGATATCCTCCCGCTCCGGGCCTATGAATGTGTTCCCCCGCATGCTCTCTACCCGACAGCAAGCATAGAGATCGTTCGTGGCTGTGAGAGCTACTGCACCTATTGCATCGTCCCGAGAGCCCGTGGTCCGGAAGTTGTTCTGCCAGAAACAGAGATTCTCCGGCAGGCGCGAACGGCAATAGCGGAGGGCTTTTCCGAGCTCCTGTTGCTCGGGCAGAATATTAACAAATATCAATGGAATGGTACAGGGCTGGTCCAGCTTATGACGACGATCGATGCATTTCCCGCCCGGTTCTGGCTCTGGTTTTTGAGCTCACACCCGGCCAATTTTACTGTTGAAGAAATTCAGAAACTGATGACGCTTGAGCATGTCGAACATCGGCTGCATCTTCCTCTTCAGTCAGGGAGTGATCGTGTTCTCAGGCAGATGAACCGTCGTTATACTGTGGCCCAGTACGCTGCTCTGGTCGCGCCGATACGAGCTGACGCAACATGGTCATTGACAACTGACATCATCGTCGGTTTTCCCGGTGAGACAGAAGAGGATTTTTCTGCAACAGTAGAGACTGTTCGCCGTTTTCGTTTTGATGCTGTCTTTCTCGCCAAGTATTCCGACCGGCCTGGCACTCCGGCATCGCGGATGCAGAATAAGATCCCCCGGGATATTATCGACAGAAGGCATTCCCTGCTTCTTTCCCTTGTACAGACACTCAGCGAAGAAAACAATCAACGCTGGGTTGATCATATCGTTGAAGTTCTTGTTCTGGTGTGTACGGCGGCGGGGGAAAAGAATTTCGGAAGGACACGAGATGGAAGGAATATGTGGTTTATATCACACAGTAACAATATCAAGGTTGGTTCCTTTATTCAGGTCTTCGTTGAGCATGTCTCCCGCGAAGGGCTCTATGGACATCAAGCAGACTAGCAGACCTCTGGTCGTTGCGATCATCGGTGCAACGGGAACAGGAAAGTCAGAGCTTGCCACAGGACTGGCTCTTCGCTTCCATGGCTCCATTGTATCAGCTGATTCTATGCAGGTTTACCGTGGAATGAACATTGGAACGGCGAAACTCTCTTCCTCAAAGCGTCGAAATGTTCCACACGCTCTTGTTGACGTTATCACTCCCGACCAGAATTTTTCTGTCGCAGAGTACCAGCGTATGGCGCTGGAAGCCATTGACAACATAATACGGCGGCGAGAACTCCCGATTATCGTCGGAGGGACAGGTCTGTACGTGCGGGCTGTTCTCGACGGATATGAGTTTATCCCGGAGAAGCCCGACATGCAGCTGCGGACCGATCTTCGAAATCTTTCGGAGGCGGATCTCCGCGTACGTTTGCGGGAACGTGATGCTGAAGCAGAAAGCACGATCGCAGCTCATGACACAAAACGCCTCGAGCGCGCATTGGAAATAGCGCTGCAATCAGGGAATCTTCCCAGCGACGTCAAGAGAAGGCGGCACGGTGTTCCATGGCGCATCTGCCGGATCGGGCTGCGCATGGAGCGTAACGTATTGTATCAACGTCTTGATGCACGCGTTGATCAAATGCTGGCTGCAGGCATGGAGGATGAAGTGCGTGCCCTTCTTGCCAGTGGTCTTGGTCCTCAGTGTACAGCGATGCAGGGCATCGGATACAAGGAACTGGCCGCGTGGATCCAGGGTGGAATTGCAAAAGATGAGGCAATCGAGCTCTGGAAACGGAGAACACGCAATTATGCCAAA
Organism: uncultured Caldisericota bacterium; assembly: GCA_964516155.1. Taxonomy (GTDB): domain Bacteria; phylum Caldisericota; class Caldisericia; order Cryosericales; family Cryosericaceae; genus Cryosericum. The sequence goes on along the minus strand of CAZEWU010000011.1, from coordinate 3,149 downwards.
CGGCAGGAAACATGGTTCCGTCGCGATCCGGACGTACAATGGATCGATGCCACTCGGCGGACACCGGAAGACGTCCTGGACATGGCGGGCAGCTGTGTAGCGCTGGCAATGAAGGGAGAAGACTCTTGAAGACTGAAGAACAACTGATACAACGTTCTCGAGAGCTTGAGCATGAATTCTCAGGAGCGATCGATGACATCCGTTCTGTGCAGCGCAACAATTTCATGAGAGTACTGCAGGCTTTTCATGCTGTCGGACTTTCTACCTCCGATCTGCGCTCGGTGTCTGGCTATGGGATCGGAGATGGACTGCGTGACAAAACGGAACAGATTTTTGCGTTGCTGTATGGGGCGGAATCTGCTCTGGTACGCCCGCAGATCATTTCAGGGACGCATGCTCTTGCTATAGCAGTGTACGGAATACTGCGTCCCGGTGATCTTTTTTGCAGTATTACCGGTGCTCCCTACGATACCATGGAGGAGATCATCGGTATCCGTCCTTCCCCCGGGTCACTGGCTGAATTTGGTGTGCAGTATGCACAATGTGACGTTACTGAATTCTGCGGAGAAGAGCGCCTTCGGGAGCTTGCGCGGTGTTTTTCTGGAAAGGTCCCAAAATTGATCCTTATTCAACGCAGCAGGGGATATAAACGGACCCGTGCGCTCTGCGAAAGCGAAATTGCCAGCCTGATTGCAGCCGCCAGGACGGTGTCACCCGAAACGATGATCCTTGTGGATAATTGCTATGGCGACTTTCTTGAGGAACGTGAGCCGACCATGGACGGGGCGGACCTGTTGGCATCTTCTTTTATGAAAAACCTTGGGGCCGGCATTGTTCCGACCGGTGGCTACGTTGTGGGGACAAGACGAGCCGTCGATCTCGCGGCTACCAGATACTCCAGCCCCGGCGTCGGCGCGGAGATCGGGCCAAATCTGGGGTTTGCAGAGTCGTTTCTGAGGGGACTCATGTTCGCTCCGATGGTTCGCGAACAGATCCTTATCGGAAACCTCCTGGCCAGCGCTCTGCTGCAGGAAAATGGGTTCAGGGTTGACCCGGGGGTTGGAAAACCGCGCGGAGATATCGTTCTTCGCATCGAGTGCGGCACGCGCCGGCGCTTTGAGGCGTTTGCCCGTGCCGTTCAGCAGTGTTCGGCACTGGATGCCGACGCTGTGCCCGAGCCTGGTGCAATGCAGGGATATGCGACGCAGGTGCTGATGGCGGGTGGAACATTTGTTCAGGGATCAACGGTCGAATTAAGTTTTGATGGGCCGCTGTGCGAACCGTTTACCGGATACCTGCAGGGAGGATTGAACGTATGGCAGGTAGTTCATGCGGTTGCCCGCGGCATCATCTACAGTTTAGACACGTGATAATAGTTCCTGCAATTGGTAATAGTGGTAAAATATGCCTGCAATGAAAAGGAATAGGAGGTCACTGTGACAGATTTAGCACAACTGGATCCAGAAGTATCCGATATACTCAACAAAGAATTGCATCGTCAGCAGAACAACATCGAGCTGATCGCATCTGAGAATTTTGTCAGCGACGAAGTGCTCGAAGCACAGGGTTCGATCCTGACGAACAAGTATGCAGAGGGTTATCCTGGAAAGCGGTATTATGGGGGCTGCGAATACGTCGATATGGTCGAAACGCTGGCCATTGAACGTGCCAAGGCTTTATTCGGTGCCGATGGAGCCAATGTCCAACCACATTCCGGAACACAGGCGAATTTCGAGGTCTATTTTTCCGTCCTCAAACCGGGAGATACTATTCTCAGTATGTCCCTGGCAGACGGTGGGCATCTCAGCCACGGGAGCCCCGTGTCGCTTGCAGGAAAACTTTTTCACATTGTTTCGTACGGAGTTCGCAAAGACACTGAGACCATTGACTACGACCAGGTAGCAGAGCTTGCAAAAACAGAGCACCCAAAGCTTATTCTGGCAGGCGCCAGCGCTTATCCGCGTATTATCGATTTTCCACGTTTCCGTGAGATTGCTGATTCTGTAGGAGCGATCTTCATGGTGGATATGGCGCATATTGCGGGGCTTGTTGCTGCAAAACTGCATCCATCCCCCGTCCCTTATGCAGATTTTGTGACGACGACAACGCACAAAACGTTGCGCGGCCCACGCGGCGGTATCATCCTTTACAAGGAAAAATATGCAAAACAACTGAATAGCTCAGTATTCCCCGGCGGACAAGGGGGACCTCTCGAGCATATCATCGCAGCAAAAGCAGTTGCTCTCAAACAAGCATCGTTGCCCTCTTTCGTTACCTATCAGAAACAGGTTCTTGCCAATGCAAAAGCTCTTGCCGCAGCGCTGGCTGAGAAAGGATACCGTATCGTCTCGGGAGGGACGGACAATCATCTCATGCTGGTCGACCTTACATCGAAGAACGTCACCGGCAGAGAAGTTCAGACCCTTCTTGAAACTGTCGGTATCACTGTCAACAAGAATGCGATTCCCTTTGATCCGCTTCCACCGGGAAAAGCAAGCGGCATTCGTCTGGGAACTCCCGCCACGACGACCCGTGGTAAGCGCGAACCCGACATGATAGAGATCGCCACGCTTATTGACGAAGCTATCATGGCGCGTAATGATGAGGCTAAGCTGGCACAGATCCGCTCGCGCGTCACTGCGCTGACGAATCGGTTCCCGCTTTATTCTGGAATGAACTATTAAGGGGACATGATGGATTACCCGAACGTCCAGGTGCTCAATCATCCGCTGATACGGCATAAGCTGACGCTTCTGCGCAACAAGAATACGACGCACAAAGATTTTCGTCAGCTGGCAGAAGAACTGGCCGGACTCATGACTTATGAAGTATGCCGCGGCATGCAGACGAAGCCCTGTCTTGTCGACACTCCTCTTGAACCTTATCAGGGGCAGGAACTGGCAAATGAAGTCACCATCGTGCCGGTACTTCGCGCCGGCCTGGTCATGGCGCAGGGAATGCTTGACATGATACCGAATGCCAAGGTTGGGCATATCGGACTCTTCAGAAACGAGAGTACTCTGGAGCCTGTTCAGTATTATTGTAAACTTCCCGAAAGTACTCCAGGATCTGATGTGTTCATTGTTGATCCCATGCTGGCAACCGGCGGTAGCGCCTCGAAAGCTATTTCTCTTGTGAAACAGCATCAC
>CAZEWU010000010.1:0-12951 GCA_964516155.1 uncultured Caldisericota bacterium | reverse complement strand
GATTTATCGATCTTGGTTCCGGCATTGGTCTCAAAGAAGAATCTCTTGGTTTTGAGGGCAACGATCTGAACGAAACGAGCGATGCGGTGACACCGGAACTGCAGGCGCTCGACGGGATAAGCCCGTATGACCGCAGCCTGGAGAAGGCGCTGATGGGTGGGGTCACAACATCGCTGGTCCTTCCGGGAGGCAGCAACGTCATAGGCGGCAGAGGCGCTGTTGTTCATATGGCAGGTGCGACGGTAAATGAAATGTGTATCAGGTCTCCATTTGGCGTCAGATTCTCCCTGGGGAACGATCCCAAGAGAACACATGGGCAGAAGCGTACGCCCATGACGCGCATGGGGAATGCATTCCTGATCCGCGATACGTTGCTGAAAGCGCGTGATTATGCAGCGAAGAAAAAAGAGTTCAACATGAAGTATGAGTCTCTACTGCTATTGCTTGACGGCAAGGATGTTGCATTCATACGGGCATTGCGAGCCGACGATATCATGACGGCTGTGCGCCTGTCTGAGGAGTTTGGGCTGCGCTATGTTATTACGGGCGCGGTTGACGCTGATCTGGTCGCCGATCAGCTCAGCGGGAAGAACGCTACCGTGGCCTTTGGACCTGTTATCCTCTCGCGGTCTTCTGAAGAGGTCCGACGGCTTTATCCGGAGAATGTGGTCAAGGTCTTCGCCAGGGGAGTCCGGACCGCCGTCATCTCCGGCCACCCGGAGTACCCCGCCAAGTATCTCCGTATTTCCCTGGGGTTGCTCGTTGGCCGGGGAGTGACGCCGGAACGCGCACTGGCTTCGGTCACCAGCGTTCCCGCAGATATTCTTGAGTTGCCGGAATTCGGCACGATACGTCCCGGGGCTATTGCCGATCTTGCACTTTTCAAAGGACAGCCCTGGGAGCCAGAAGGTATTGCAGAGCATACCTTTGTTGCCGGGAAAGAGGTTTATACCTGTTCCTGATCGGGGCAATAAGGAATGCCGTCTTCTATGGTGCAATCATACCGCCGGAATTACTTTTCCGGCGGTTCTCCATCTCGTCCCTCCAGGTAGTTCATGAGATGATTTCTCATCCCGCTGGCATATCTGCGCAGGCGCTGCGCCTGGACATGGAACTGATTTCCCTTGATGATGATCGAACACGCAAGCACTAACACCATGACGCAATCAGGATACAAAGGTTTGTTCAGAACAAGCCAGACGACGAAAGGAACAGCACCGACGGCGGTAATGAACGGTGAAAAGTGCGTTTTTGCCTTCAGTTTCGGGGTCAGTTTCCAGGCGAGACCTGCTGCGGCGGCAAAGGGCAGGGCCCAGAGAACTCCGATGACGTAGCTACGCAGCAGGATGCCAATGGCGGTCGCTATTCCGCCGCCTCCCCTGAATTGAAAAAAGATGGGCCAGTTGTGGCCAATGACGACGGCGGCGAAGGCTGTAATCCGGATATAGTCCGGGATCGCCATGGACTGAAGGATGAAACTGAGGACATATCCCTTGGCTGCGTCCAGCAGTCCGACTGTCATGCCGTAAGGCCATCCATACTGACGGACGCTGCCGGACAAACCGGGATTGTCCTTGAGGCGGATGTCTTCGTGTTTGACCAGAAAGCTGAGGACAAGGCCCCAGCAAACGGAGCCCCAAAGGTATGACGCAACAATGATTGCGCTATACTTAAACCATATACCCATGAAATCCTCCCTGGTCGATGCGTGTCATCTCATCTGGGCTAAACGACTAAGCAAATCAGTTTATATCAATGCTTCAGCTTGTAAAGCCGGCTCAAGCCGATATACTTTTGGACACAACATTTTACCAATGGCGGGTTGCTGTGTGATTGTTGCGTCTGAGCATTGGATGCTGGAGGCAGTATGAGTTTCTGGGCTGTTTTATTAATAGGAGTCGGGCTCTCCATGGATGCTTTTGCCGTTTCTGTCGCCAGTGGATGCCGGCTCAGACAGGTAACGCTGAGAGACGCGTTACGACCCGGCTGCTGGTTTGGTGGTTTTCAGGCTTTGATGCCTGTCCTGGGGTGGCTGGGCGGCACGGCGTTGCGGCCGCTGGTTGATGGCGTTGACCACTGGATCGCTTTTGGCTTACTGGCCTTTGTCGGAGGAAAAATGATCCTTGAGGCCGTGCGTGATCATGGAGAAAACCAGACCGCCGTTGCTCCCGGTGCCCAGAGTTCTCATGACATGTTTGTCCTGGCGGTCGCAACCAGTATTGACGCTTTTGCGGTCGGTATCAGCTTTTCTATCTTGCGGATGGCCATCCTTGGCCCAGCTGCCCTTATAGGAGTCGTAACATTTGTGTTCTCAGTCGCTGGAACGCTCATCGGGTGTAAGGTTGGTGGTTTTCTCAAGAACAAGGCGGGGGTCCTGGGTGGTCTGGTGCTTATTGGTATCGGAGTAAAAATTTTGTTGCAGGGATTGCGCTGAACAAAATTGATGGCTTGAAATGGAGGCATTGAACATATGGGACATGCGGCATTTTTTAATCAGGAAGTCAAGTATCACATAAAGTTGAAACAGGGTGATGTAGGAAGATATGTTCTGCTGCCCGGGGATCCGGGGCGGTGTGAGATTATTGCCAGGTGGTTCGAAAATCCTGTCAAAGTCGCCCAGAACCGTGAGTATACCACGTATACGGGCACGCTGCTCGGTGAAAAGGTATCAGTTGTTTCTACCGGCATCGGCGGTCCCTCGACGGCGATAGCGGTAGAAGAACTCGCCATGGTTGGTGCCGATACGTTCATACGTGTCGGCACGTCAGGCGCCATGCAGCCCGGTATCAGTGTCGGAGACCTTGCGATTGTTACTGCGGCTATTCGGGACGAGGGGACAACGAGGCAATACATGCCGATAGAATTTCCGGCGGTTGCCGATATCGACGTTACTCTGGCGCTTCGCAGCGCAGCTGAAAAGCTGCATATCCGTTCGCATCTCGGGGTCTCGCAATGCAAAGACTCCTTCTATGGGGAAGTTGACCCGGATCGCCAGCCAACAGGAGATCAGCTTATGGCACGGCGGAAGGCATGGATTGCAGGAGGCGCTGTGTGCTCAGAAATGGAATCTGCAACGGTTTTTGTCATCTCCAGTATTCTTCGGAAGCGGGCAGGTGGAGTCATGCTCATTGTGGACAGTCAGTTTGCGGAGGATGGAGAGCAACCGCATCAACAGAAGCTTGATAGCTTAATTGCAACGGGCGTTGAAGCAATCAAGCTGCTTATTGAGCAGGATCGTCGTACGCGGTAGCGTACGGGGGGATCCTATGTATCTGCTCGTCATCATTACGCGGCAGGAAGACAAGACCCACGAGTTCTTAAGCCTGCTCTCCTCGATAGGGGTAAGCGGGGCGACTGTTTTTGAAGGGAAGGGAATGGGCAAGATCCTTCAGGAAAAGGAAACGGTTTTCACATCGTTGGAGCAGATTCTCAGCGGGAGCATTGACCTGACCGACAACCTGCTCATCTTGTCCGTGGTCCGGGGGGAAAAGACCCTTGCTGATGCACGCCTGCTGGCACACAGAGTTTTTGGTGACTTCTCTCGTCCTGATGCGGGCGTGCTTTTTGTCCTTCCGGTAATGGAAGCAGAGGGACTGGCACCACTGGCGGGAGGAGACAAGGCAGTTTCGGATGATTGATGGGCGGCGGTCCGTAGGATAGTCCTTGTCTGCGGTCTGTTCTTTTACTTTACAAGGGAACGTAGATTGCTAGAATAATAGGTTCTGATCTTGAAAGGACAGATTCGACGTGACCCTTGATTATTATGGTTTTGTTGCAGTTGCACTGATATTACAGATGCTTATGGGGGCAAACAGCGGAGCAACACTGCTCGGTTCCATTGTGGCAACGAACGTTATCCGGCCGGTGTGGGCCGTCCTGCTGCTATTTGCTTCCATGGTCGTTGCTCCAGTGGTTTTTGGAAGTAAGGTTGTCACGACATTGGGAACTCAGATCTTGCCTCTTTCCTCTATTCGTATGGAGATGCTGTATGGAACGGTTGTCGCCACTGTACTCTGGGTCTGGATAGCTCGTTGCATCAAATCGCCGGTGAGCATTTCCTACACCTTTGTCGGAGCGTTGGTTGGCTCCGGTATTGCAACGGGACTGTGGAAGACGCTTAACAAGCAATCCATTCTGAAGGTTTTCGGCGGGATGTTCCTGGCAATCACGATCGGGTTCGTTGCCGGCTTTCTTGCTCTTAAGATCGTCGATCTCCTGACGATGAGGGCAACATCGCATGCCAATAAATGGTTCAAAATTCTCCAGGTCTTCTCGTCCATCAGCCTTGTCATCGGGTATGGCGCTAACGATGGGACCAAGGTGCTCAGTCTTCTGTATATGGCATCCGCCGTGCTTGGCCGCCCTTCTGCACTAATAACGCTTCTCAATACGACGCTGCTGGGAGTCGTTTTTATCCTTGGAAATCTGTTTTTTGGTGCGGGGATCGCTCAAACGAGTGGGTTCCGCCTCATGAAATCAAGCCCAAAAACGGTTTCTCTTGCGCAGACGGTGACATCGGTGGTCACGTTGTGGTCTACGTGGCTGGGTATACCGGTAAGCAGCACCGAGACGCTAAGCATGGCGTTGATCGGCGCGGGAGTTGGTGAACGTCCCGGATCTGTGCGATGGAACGTGGTCATTCAACTGTTAATGACATGGCTGGTGACAATCCCGGCGTCTATAGTACTTTCCTGGGCGATAACGGCTCTCATTCTGTTTCTTTTCCATTGAGGTAAAAAGGAGTTCTCGTCGATGCGTATATGGGATCAGATTTTCAAGAAAGGGAATGAGTTTCAGGAATTGCTCCTTTAACAGGCTATGCTGGCCCGGGAAGGAATGAAAGTATTGTACGAATTCATGGGTATTACCGCCGACGTGCAGGATGCGGGCGAGAAACGACACGAAATGCGCCTCAGGCTGAAGAAGATTGAGGAATCTGGAGACAAGACGCGCCGCGAACTGATCAACGCTATCAACGGTAGTCTGGTTACTCCTCTGGAGAGAGATGACCTCTTCAATCTGAGTAATGTTCTGGACAACATCCTTGATTACGTTCTTAATACGGCGGATGAAATGATCATCTATGAAGTCTACCCGGATTTCTATCTTGTGAAGATGTCAGAGAAACTCATGCGCGGAGTGAGTTACCTGGAAGGGGCCGTGGAACATATCTTTACCAATAAGCAGCTGGCGAACAACAGCATCATCACGGCAAAGTCTGTTGAAAATGAGATAGAGGAGACGTACCACGAGGCTCTTGCTTCATTATTCTCGGGGAATGATTTTCGGTATATGTTCAAGATGCGCGAGGTTCTTCGGCATATCAGCAATGCTGCTGATCGCATAGCTGATGCAGCCGATATCATGGGTAACATCATTATCAAGGATATGTAGCGACTGATTGCTGTTTGCAGAAGAAACGTACAACGCCCCTGCTGATATGGCAGGGGCGTTGCACATCCTGGAAAATGTTGTGAAACTTCAACCGCCTCCAAGGAACGGCATGATAAAAACAGTATCGTTTTCCTGCAGGACCTTATCATAAGGCTCACGGCGGCCGTTGATAAGAATGAAGCCTGCGCGATCCCGGTTGATCTTTGCCGATTTAAGGAGTTCCGCCAGGGTCGCCCCCTCAGGGAGGTCTATCTCGTGAAGGTCACCGATTTCAGCGGCGATAATGGCGTGCAGTTTGAGCTTAATGTGCATCAAGAGCCTCGACTAGCAATTGTAATAAAGCTCGAATTCCTTGGGGTGTGGTAGGCGGTTGAGGCAGGAGATCTCATTCTTCTCCTTGTAGGAGCAGAACGTTTCGATGAAGGAAGCCGGAAACACGTCATTCCCCGTCAGGAAATCTCCACCGGCACGCAAAGCGGCAAAAGCTTCTTCGAGCGATGTCGGAAGAACAGGGATCTGCCGACGGACTTCTTCTGGAAGTTTTTCAATGTTCCCGGTGTACGGACCAAGATGAAGAATCGTCGGATCGGTCTCGTGGTCAATGCCGTCCAATCCCGCCAGAAGCATCGCGCTCATGGCCAGATAGACGTTTGTCGTGGCATCCGGCGGCCGGAACTCAATTCGTTTTTCGGAGGGCGTATCAGCATAGATAGGGATCCTGATAGCCGCCGTACGATTGCCCAGGGAGAAGAAGGCGCGAACCGGCGCTTCGAATCCGGGGACGAGACGCTTGTAGCTGATGGTCGATGGATCCGTGATGCCAAGAAGAGCGGAAGCATGGCTAAGAATTCCGCCGATATAGTGAATGGCAAGAGGGGACAGATCGTAGGGCAGACCACCCTCAAGGTAAAATGTAGGAGCCCCATTCCTCGTCAGATATTGATGAAAATGCATGCCAGTTCCCGCCTGTCCGGCAAGCGGCTTGGGCATAAAGGTTGCCGTCATGCCCATGTGAACGGCAAGATTCTTTGCAAAGTATTTTATCAACTGGGTGGTATCGCCCATGTTACGCAATGTCTGCGGCATGACTTCAAGTTCTATCTGTCCGTTCTCGCCTGCTTCGTGGTGATGATAGCGGACGGCCACTCCCTGTTTCTCCAGCAGCTGGACCAGCCGTTCACGATACTCGAAAAGATGATCCAGGGGCTGATCTGCATGATATCCGCATCCATGACTGATCGTGTACCCCTGCGATCCGGTGTCGCCGGCTGTTACCGGGGTGCTGGTCTCCGTGCTGTCGATGGAGAAGAAACTGGTCGTTTCCGCGGACCTGAAATTGACGTTGCGAAAGACATAGAATTCGAATTCAGGGGCAAACCATGCTGTGTCGGCATAAGTCTTTGATTTCAGCAGGGACTCGGCTTTTTCCGCGATGTAGCGGGGATCAAGCACGAACCGCTCATGTGTGTGGGGCTCTAGGATATCGCAGAAGACTGCAGCTGTAGGAATCCTGGCAAATGGGTCCATGAATGTGGTTGAAAGATCCGGTTGCAGCAACATATCGCTGCGTTCAACAGAGGCAAACCCGGGAACGCTTGAACCATCAAAGGCAACCCCCTGTGCCATGAACTTATCGTCGAATCGTGTGAGAGGGATGGTGACGTGATGGAGACCACCAAAAAGATCGGTGAACTTGAGATCAACCTGCTGGACGCTGTTTTCTTTTGCAAAGCCGAGAAAATCCTGAAGTCCGTGCATGACTGATTACCCCCAGTTTCGGATGATACAGTGCGACTCTAGTTCGCCGACTGCTTATCGTTCCATGAGATGTGCTGCAATGGCATTCTGCTTCCTGATGAGCGCGCCGAGATCAATATTGGTGAACTGCCCATGTTCAATGAGAACCTTCCCGTTTACCATGTTGAAATCCACCTGCTTTGCATCGCACATGACCGGTGCGGTGAACGGGTCATGAAGTCCTCCGGCAAACTCCAATGTGTCGAGGTCCCACATAATAAGGTCCGCCGCTTTGCCGGGTTCGATGCTGCCGATATCCTTGTCCATGCGGAGGACACGTGCGCCGCCGATGTTTCCCAAAGCCAGGGCTTCCCGGGCGGACAGCGCATCAGCTCCGTATCGGACACGTTGCAGCAGCATTGCCAGGCGGACTTCTCCGATAAAGGAGTTAGTATCGTTGCTCGCGCTTCCGTCGACACCGATGCCAATGCGCATACTGGTCTTTTTCATAAGTGAAACAGGGGCGATACCGGAGCCAAGGCGCATATTGCTTGCAGGACAATGCGCCATGCCGCAGCCATGCTCAGCCAGTTTCCGTATATCATCTTCGGACGCCCACACAATATGGGCAAACCACGCGCGTGGAGTCAGCCATCCGACTTCTTCCATATAATCGACTGGACGTGCGCCGAATTTCTGCAGGCGGAACGCCTCTTCGTCCTGCGTCTCGGCGAGATGTGTATGAATAAGGACATCTTCCTTCTCAGCCAGCGTGGCAGTCTGTTTCATGAGTTCTGTCGTGACGGAGAATGGGGAACAGGGAGCAAGTGCAATGCGCACCATCGCATAGCGCCCACGGTCATGATACTGATGGATGACACGCTCCGATTCGCTGAGGATTTCGTCGTCTGTCTGGACGACGCTGTCCGGCGGAAGGCCTCCATCTTTTTTGCTCAGCGACATGCTCCCGCGTGTCGGATGAAACCGCACGCCGATATCCTGAGCCGCTCTGATCTCTGCATCAATCAGAGCGTTGTTGCCATGGGGATAGAGGTAAAGATGGTCGCTGGTCGTTGTCACTCCGGTTTTCAGCATTTCGCAGATGCCTGTCTGGGCGCTTGTGTAGACGGCTTCCTCGTCGATATACTTCCAGTGTTCGTAGAGGAATGTCAACCAGTCAAAAAGCTTGGCGTGTTCCACCTGGGGAACATTGCGGAAGAGCGACTGGTACAAGTGATGATGCGTATTAACAAAACCAGGCATCATGAGCATATGCCTGCCTGAGATTGTTCTGTCTGCGGGCTGTTCAAGAACAGGAGCGCCTGTCCCGACCGCCGTAATGACATTATCATCAATGACGACGTAGGCATCCTGCAATTCATGTTGCGCAACGTCCTCAGTCATAAGAAATGCAATATTTGAGATGAGAGTTCTCACGTTTAGCCTCCTCTGAACCTCTCCTATTGTATCGTGAATGAACTCTCAATCAATGCAGCCAGAGAAGGATTGGGCTGCATGACTCAATGCGCTGCACGGGCGTAGGAACCGGCGACTGGTCCTGCGCCGGCCGGCCCTTGATATTCCCGGTCCCTGTTTCTGCTGTCTCAGTTACGTGCTATAGCCCCAAAGAAGATCTGCCAGGCAAGCGCAGATTTTGCAACGAGTGACAGAAGAATATAAACACGTTCCCCGAAGATATAATCGTGCCACCTTCCGACTTTCCTGTACTGGAGGACCATATTGACGGCGAAGCAGTTGAAGAAGACAAAAATGGTGCCGAGGATGTAATAAACGAATGAAGGGATGGTCCCGGTCGCACTGGCGGCAGCATTGAAGAAATAAAGGCAGATGACCACCCATGGAACAGCCCCAATGATGCATCCGAAGATAAATGGAGTCCAGTTCGTGTGGTGGGTCGCCTGATGAAGGAGTTCCATCAGGAGGCCGAAAAAGTTCATTGCTGCGTTGAGCGCAAAGATCATGAGCGTGCTTGAAAGGTCGTACATACCGGACAGTTCGGCGATGATAACGATCATCACCGATGAGCTCAAGGCATATTCATACCATCGGATATAGTTGATACCATGATTCAGATTGATCTTATACCATTCGAAGACGTGCGGCATGACTGTTACAAAATGAGCGATGGCGGACAACAGCAGGAAGACGGCTATAGCCGGGCCGAGACGAAACGTTGTCAGCGTACGCAATTGTGTGGCTGGCATGCCGCCTGGGATCGCATGAAGATAACTGGTCGTCAGCGGCACGGTCAGTCCTTTTTTCCATCCGAGCGCGCTTATTGCTATTGCCTGCAGAAGATGGAGACAGCCCATCAGAAGATTGTAGGTGCGCAACCGATCAAGATCATATCCTGATTTGCGGACGAACGTTGCTGACGCCATAACGGCCTCCCTTAGTTTGTATAGACACTGTTACAAGTATAAAAAGAGGACGATGGCACGTCAAGGGATGGCAAGGTGGTGCCGAAGGAGGGAGTTGAACCCACACGGGTGTGACCCCGGCAGATTTTGAGTCTGCTGCGTCTGCCAGTTCCGCCACTTCGGCACGCACCAATTATACGTAGCCGGCGGATAGTGTCAAACAGGTTGCTGTCATGCTGTCTTCTGGTCAAACCATCAAACGGCTTTATAATAGCGCCATGGATGATATGCCGAATCTTGTACAGACGATTGACCGGGTGATAGCCGGCCAGACAGACTCATATGAGTCTATCGTCAGATATTATGAGAGTTTCGTCTTTTCCGTTGCGGTGCGCATTACGTTTGACAGAGACCTCGCATATGATGCTGTCCAGGAAACTTTCATCAAGTTGTATGGCAGCCTGGGAAAATTCCGGGGACAATCACGCCTGTCATCGTACCTGTACCGGATCGCAACAAATGTTGCCATAGACGCAACGCGCAAGCGTTCCCAGCATCCTGTCAGCGCCGGAGACAGCCAGGCCGATCTTCTCACCGTAGAGGCGCCTCAGACGTCGAATGACGGGCCTGATCCGGGAGAGATCAAGACGGCATTATACGCAGCGTTGAGGCGACTTGATCCGATCTTCAGAGCGGCATTTGTTCTGGTGGATCTCGATGGCGTCAGTTATGAGGAAGCTGCAGATCAGCTTCAAATTCCAGTTGGTACAGTAAAAAGCAGAGTATTCCGTGCACGCGGGGAACTGCGAAAGACCCTCGCCGGAACTTTTAATCCTCCACCGCGTCTTATAGATGGTGACAAGTGATGAGACATGACAATGTGACGACCAATAGCACAGCATTCGATGAAAAACAGGATATCCTCCTCACAGGCGAGATGAAGAAAGAGCTGGAGGACGGCCTCTTTGCCCCCATGGGCCATTCGATCGCTGTATCGACCATGTGTGCTGTCAAAGTGCGCAGTCATCGTCATCGATCGGTTCAGAGTTTCTGGCTTGGTTTCTCCCCTGTTCTTGCCGCTCTTCTGGTCATTGGTCTGTACACAGGTACCGTTGCATTCTCCCGTCCTTCCGCTCCCGAGAGCATAGCAGCGGGATCAGCGTTATCGATGCCCAAGACATTAAAAATGGCGGATTCGTTCACGGCAGGTCTTTGCGGGGTAGCCAATAGTCTGCATGCAGAAACGGCGACTGTTTCAAGTATCAACGTTGATCTTGGCGGCGACGGTATGAGACGCCTCCTGCTGGTTGCGTGGCTGCGTCCCGATCACGGTAACACGGCCGCACAACTCACTGCAGCGACTGCCGGTCAGACGATCGTTGTCCAGCTCGGTGAAAAAGAGACCAGAGATTTTGTTGCACTGCTGAAGTTGCATGGGTTCCAGGCAAGAGATGCCTCTAACCTTGTACTGTTCAGGTACCTTACCGGATCTCAGCTCCGGACTCTGGACGTGACGGTGACAATTACTCCCTGACAGGACATCCGGTGGTTCTGGTCTGCGGGGGTCGAAGGTTGCGTTAACGGAGACGGTTGTGTTGACAGACCCTGCTTTCACAGATGAAGTGCCTGAGATGCCGGCGGGTTATAGACAGGGATACTGTAAACTGTAATCGATATTGATGGAGTTTGCAGAAACGATCAGCTGCCAGAGCAGTATTGACTCTATCGCGGACGTCTTTCATCTGAGCGCAGTGAACACCTTTGTCATGATGGTGTCATGTTCTGCCTGAGCAATTGCTGGATCTGTATTGCGTACTCGGCAACCAACAGCGATAGTTGCATCATCAGGCTTTGCACCGGCAAATCCCCGGCCGTCCGCACTGAAACTCATTGGTCTGGCGGCATTGTCGAGAAGATTGGTTGCAGATGCGTCTGGATAGTAAGGACCCTGGCGCAAACGTCAGAGCGGGGACCATAATAATGAGGATGATTTCCAGTACGCTATACGAGGAAAATGTTTGTCAAGGGAGAATGTTTAAATAAAATAAAGAGGGATGGGAAGATAGTAAGCTCTAGCAAGTAGAAAACCGTTTGGAGCTTACTCTTGTCCAAGAAGGTCCTCAGCCCCGTCGCGCAGTAGTTTTTGATAGGCTTCATCAACAAGAGACAACTTCTCCAAAAATGCAATCTGCTTGACGCTTCATTTACCCATCAGCCATAAGGCATCGCTCCCGATTTTCTCCGGATCAAGGCCGGTATTTGTTTCCCAGTCCGGCAGCCTTACTGTCATCCACGCCGCCGTCATGAAAGAGCCAGACGTCCCAACTATTACATTTTCCTCCGTTCCTCTCCTTTAGCAAGCCAACCGGTTTTCGATTTTGCTAAGTCTTATAAACAGCACGATCGCGCACAGGAGCATACCCGCCATACCGATGAAACCGGTAGGGTTTGGCCCGAGCAGGCCATTCTCCTGCCGCAGGGAGAGAAACACCGGCACCTCTCCGATGACATTGATGACACCGTGGACTATGGCTGCGTACATCGCGTTACCGCTTACCACGGTCACATAGCAGCAGATAACTCCAACCGTCATACACACCAGCAGCATCATGGCCATATTGCTCCATGGCGCGCCGGGATTATGGGCGCTGTAATTAAACCCAAAGTAGATCAACGGTAGATGTGCCAATCCCCACAAAAAACTGTTAAGTAGAACCGCCTTATGTATGCCAAGTCGTTTGATCTGTCGCGGCAACAGATATTCGCGCCAGCCGGTTTCCTCCCCTAACTCCAATAGCTGGATGGGAATAAAGGCAGCCGAGATAACAATAGCCATCACCCAGAAAATGACCGGTGTCGTGACCGTCATCGTGCCGCCGCCCGAAGCGCCAGTCAATGCTGCAAGCGCGCCGTAGTTGAACACGCCGCTGTAGTTTTTCGGGAACAGCGCAAAATACACAGCTGTCCCCAGCGCAATCAAAATGCCGGGGGCAAGGGCACAAAACGCCCATAGACCGGGGCGCTTCCACACACGCAGAGAAAGATTCCATGGGGCCTTGTCCTTTGTGATTCGACGTACTGCCAACACAACCAGAACCGGTACGGCGGCAAATCCCTTTTGCAGAAAATCAAACACGGGGTTGCCATTTGCATTCTGTGTAAACAGAGCAGCTATACCCAGCCCGAAACAAACGGCATAGACTAGCAGCAGGTAAATCTTGCTCTGTTTTAAGTATCTTTCGTCCATTTTGTTCTCCACACCTTTATGCCCTGTTATTTTTGTTCATCAACATTGTGAAGTCGAATTTTGCCAAAGTCGATGCTAACATGAAATTTTACCCAATGGCCAAGCGGACAGACAGCAATGAATTCCGCTATTTTGAAAATTAAATTGCAAAAAATAGCCATTATTAATATGGCGAAGTAGAGAGAGCCAATG
>CAZEWU010000009.1:0-13081 GCA_964516155.1 uncultured Caldisericota bacterium | reverse complement strand
CTCAAAATCTTGTTCTCGGTGAGCTGGACAAGTATCTGGGAAGCGATCGATCCTGAATTCTTTCATGCCGATCTTCCGGTAAAGCCTCTGTGCATTTTGTCTGCACAGAGGCTTTAGTTTATGTGCTAGTTCTGCCCGCTGTCGTGTTCCTGGAGCAACGTTGTCGGGCAGGGAGAAAACTGTTCTTGCATACCGCAGGCATGGCAGCCTGTTTCCCGGCAGGTGGGAGTGCGTTTCCCCTGTATGGCCGCCTCGTATTCCCGGCGGAGAAACGCCGATGACACTCCTGCATCAATAATGGTCCAGGGCAGGGGCACATCGAGTGGAAGCTCCTTATAGATGGTAGAGGCCAGATCGATACCCGATGCAGCAATCGCCTGCTGCCACAAATCAAAGCGGAAGGATTCGCGCCATCCATCGAACTTAGCTCCTGTCTTCCATGCCTGCTGAATGATCGTAGAAACCTGCCGGTCCCCACGGCTGAGGAGCCCTTCCAGAAGCGCATGACGTGGGTCGCCGAATTCGACGTGGACCTTCCCCTTCATTGATCGGAAGCCCTTGCGCAGATGTTCTATCTTGGCGTCATACATTTCCGGCGGACATTGTGCGCACCATTGAAACGGGGTATCCGGACGGGGGACGAACGGATTGACACTCAGATTGATACTGATGTTTCGCCGGAAGCCCTTTCCGAATTCATAGATACGGCTTACCAGGTCGACCATGGCATCAAGATCGTCGTCGGTCTCCGTCGGAAGGCCGAACATGAAGTAAAACTTGACGAGATGCCATCCTTTACCAAAAACGGTCCTCAGCGTCGTGAAAATTGATTCTTCTGTAATATTTTTGTTGATGATATCGCGGAGGCGCTGGCTGCCGGCTTCGATAGCAAACGTCAGGGAACCTTCGCGGGTCTGTTTGATCTCGTCAGCGAGGAAGCCGGGAAAGTTCTCCATCCGGAGGGAAGGGAACGAGACAGAGATCTTATGATGTTCCCGGTATGTACGTACAAGCTGGACAAGCCCGGGAAGGTCGCTGTAATCCGTGCTGCTGAGAGACAGCAGGCCGATCTCCTCATAACCGGTATTGGCGACCAGCTGTTCCAGCTCCTTCTGGATCGTGCCGAGAGATCGTTCCCGCGTCGGACGGTATGAGATACCGGCTTCACAGAAACGGCATCCGCGTACGCATCCCCGGAAAAGCTCTATGACTCCTCTGTCATGAACCAGCTCGCGATAGGGGACGATAGGCCGCACAGGTGCATAGGCGGTATCGAGGTTCTCCAGTGTGCGCTTGGAGACGACAGCGGGAACGTCTGTTCCCGGAATCGGCTGCGCTACTGTGCAGGGATACCCATGAGCAGAGGGCGTTGGAACTTCGTAATACATCGGGACATAGGCGCCCCTGATGTGATGTGCAAGATCTTCGAGGGCGGCCTGTTTTGTGGCGCCTGAACGGCGCAACGCAGCAAGACGCGCAATAGTCTCAGGAAGGACCTCTTCGCCATCTCCGATGAGAAAAACATCTATGAATGCCGCCATCGGCTCTGGATTGAAAGCGCAGGTTCCTCCTGCGATGATGATCGGCCAGTCCGGCCGTTCGGAAGACTGCACCGGCAGAAGAGCAAGATCGAGGATATTCAGAACATTGGTATAGGTAAGCTCTGTTCCAAGGCTGAAAGCAACGACATCGAACGAGTTCAGTGGGCGCCAGCTCTCGAGCGAGAAAAGAGGGGAACGCTGCTCCCGCAGCCATGCTTCCAGGTCGTGATAAGGAGCGAAGAATCGTTCTGCAACAGTATTTTCTGTTTCATTGAGAAGATGATACAGGATACGGAGACCGTGTGACGACATACCGACCTCGTAAAGATCAGGGTATCCGATCGCTACATGAAATCGCCCCTCCCAATTCTTGTGAATGGCATTGAGTTCGTTGCCGGCGTATCGGGATGGGCCTTCGAAACGTTCGAGAAAATGTATGTCCATGAACTAGAACCTCAATTCGTCGCGTGTCCGGTAAATGTTCACAACGACAGAAGCAGCCGCTACCTGGACGAGCATGGAAGAGCCGCCATAACTTATAAACGGCAGGGGAATCCCGGTGACAGGAGAGAGGCCGATTGCCATGCCCATATTGATGGCGGCCTGAAGGAACCACATGGTTTCGATTCCGATAATGATGTATCGTGCAAAATCATCCGTGAGGGTCCGGTAAATGAGGAATGTGGACCAGAGGAGCAAAACGAACAGGAGAACAAGAATCGTGCAGCCGACAAAACCGAAAAGTTCTCCCACCAGAGAAAACACAAAATCGGCGTACTGCATCGGTACGAAGGAGAGCGCCGTCTGTGTGCTTCCCTTGACGCCGCGCCCAAGAAGGCCTCCGGAACCGGTAGCTACTTTGCTTTGAATGACATTGTAGCCTGTTCCGAGCGGATCGGCCTGAGGATTCAGAAACGTCTCAATGCGGGAATGCTGTTCGGGCGTGAGCTTGAACCATATGCCCGTAGCTGCAACAGCCAGGACCAATGCCAGGATAAGAAGCTGTTTTCCTGTGAGCCGGAAATGGATGATCATGACGATGGAAATACCCAGAAGCAGGCTGGTCGTTCCGAGATCCGGTTCCTTATAGACAAGATAGGCCGATGGCAGAACGACCGCCACTATAAGAAGAACTCTTAGGCCTGTCCGCAGCTTTTTCTCAGGAATAGAGAGAAGAAGAGCGACAAGGACAATGATAACGAGCTTTTGAATTTCGCTGGGTTGGAACCCTGCGCCGCTCGGCCCCAGCCAGCGTTTTGCCCCATATGCGCCTCTGCCGACAAAGAGGACGGCGACGAGCAGGACTGTCTGAACGGCATACACGGGCCCGATCAGATATTTATAGGCCCGGTAATTGATGAATTGCAGTAATGCGGCGACGACCAGGCTGATTCCGAGAAGAAAGAGAATTCTCTTGAAAAAAGAATAGTAACTCCCAAAGTGCCCGAGAGTATAGCGTTCAGCCAGACTGGCCGTATAGAACGTCGCAAGGCAGAAACCGATGAGCAAGACGACGGTTATGATGAACAGAACAGGCAGACGATGAGATTTCACTGCTATCGCCTACTCCAGAAAACGCGTATCGACGTGCAGCTGATCGTGAATTGCACTCACAACGTAGTAGTGATGGCGTATTCCAGCAGGGATCAGGTGCAGGACGGCTGTTGCCTTGCCAATGGACAGGGAAGCTCCACCGGCGACTTCCAGGCAGACGATCACTGCATCCGCTGCAGCCTGAACTCTTCCCTTGATGGTGCCAAAGACAAAACAGGAGCGGAGCGTTTCGATACGGGCGGTCTCGGGGACCGAGCCAACGACAACGATATCCCTGGTCGTCTGAACAACCTCATTTGCTGCAAGGTCGCGTGTCAGTACAAGCGCAGTCTCTGCAGGAGGGATTTCTTTCTTAGAGACGCGGATGCGGTAGTTGGAAATGCCAAGGTTGTCTCCGACTGTTTTTCGCAGATCCTTCTCGAGTTTCGTCAGCGTTTTGAGGCCGCATGCTCTGTTTTGCAGGTCCACCTGCAGCTTTAACTGCGGGAAGATATGGTGCTGGGCCACAACTTGTGCGAGCAAAGTACGCTGAGCATCTTTCCACGTTGCTTTCGGATTAACGAGTGCAAGAATTTCGGTCTGAGTTCCCTTGAAAATAACGGCACTCGCTGGATTAGTTGACGCCATTTTTCCCTCCGTACAGATCGAAGTACTTTTGCAGCAGGCGATGCATGAGCGGCGCCATGCTGGTGCTGCGAGCATAGGGCGAATTCTCAAACATGATGAGAGCTACGACCTTTGGGTTCTTCATCGGACCAAAGGCTATGAACCAGGTATCCACATTGCCGGCCGTATTTGTCTCGGCTGTTCCCGTCTTGGCGCAGAGTTCCACGCCCTTGACTTGGACCAGCGCATCTCCGCCGGTTTTGGTTACAAGATTAAGTCCCTTCTTGACGGCGGCCAGAGTAGACGAACTGACGCCCAGGGTACTTTGAACAACAGGGGTCGTTACGGTCTTGGCATTTGTGACGGAATCAGTTGAACTCTTCAGAAGATGCGGCCGCCACAACGTTCCATTCATAGCAATGGAACTGTAAATGGAAAGGTTGCGGATGGGAGTAAGCAGAGTGTACCCCTGACCGATACCCATGTTCATGGTGTCACCGATGTACCACGGTTCCTTGAGCGTTTTTTCTTTCCATGCGGGTGTCCCATAAGAGCTGGTTATCTCGCCCGGAAGATCAATGCCGGTAAGGTTGTTCAATCCGAATTTGTTCGCATATGCGTCCATGTTCTGAATTCCTACCATGCGTGCTACTGTATAGAAATATGTATCGCATGAATCAGCATAGGCTCTGTAGATATTCTCATTCCCATGTCCACCCGGCCAGATCCAGCACTTGAACAGAATTCCACCGACGGTAAGAGACCCTCTGCAGCGGATAATGGTACTGTCTGTGATGGTATGTGTCTCAAGCCCCGCTGTCCCTGTCAGTACCTTGAACGTACTTCCCGGAGGAAGTGAACCGTTGACAGCTCTGTCGAAGAGAGCCTGATTCGTAGACCAGGCTTTCCAGTCGGCGGCGGAAACACCGGATATAAACTTATTCGGGTTAAAGGAAGGCGAGCTTGCCAACGCCAGGATTTCTCCGTTCTGTGGGTTCATCATGATTGCCGCGCCGGGATTGCCGCCCAGGACGGACTCGCATTCTTTTTGAAGTCGGGTATCGATCGTGAGTTGAAGACTCTTTCCGGGCACGGCGGCTTTTTCCTGCAGAGTCTTGACGACGTTTCCTTCGCTGTCGACCTCGATAAGTTTCTGACTCTTCTGGCCTCGCAGCAGGGATTCGTATTGCGACTCGATCCCATCTTTGCCAAGGGTGTCCTGTGAGGTATATCCCTTCGATTGCAGCTGTTTGTACTCTGTATCGCTGATTGCCCCCGTATAACCAAGGACATGGGCGGCCATGGTTCCCTGTGGGTAATACCTCTTGGTTGACATCACAAGCTGGATGCCGGGAAGGTCCGGCTCCTGCTCAGCTAGCTTGAGCGCTATCGTTTTGCTGACATTCCGTACGATTGTGATCGGAGTAAACGGTCCCACGCCCGCCTTGCTGACCGTGTTCTTGAGGACCTGGAGTTTTGTACCGGTAAGTTTTGCTACGGTAGTCAGTTCCTGATCTATATTCTTGAGGTCATAGGTTGTGACAGCAATGTCAAAGGAGGGAATATCGGTGGCAAGGACTACCCCATTGCAGTCTTTTATTTCACCGCGTGGCGCATCTGTACTGATGATACGAAGCCGGTTGTCTTCAGCCACGCTGGCATAGTAGCTTCCCTTGACGACCTGCAGGTAATAAAGGCGGGCTATGATAGCAAGCAGAAACACGGTGAAGACAATGGTAACAGTAAGAAAACGGCGCATCTGCGGAGATTCGGTGTGCTTATTCATGATGTTCTGCCTTGAGCATGGACGGCCTGATGATGAAACGCGACCCAATGAGTCCTATCACTGCGGCGGAGAGAACGTAGCAGAGAAGCCCTCCGAGTCCAGGTACGTGAGTGCCTCTGGAAAGGAGGCTGAGGCAGATAACCGTTGCTGCATAGACGGCGGCGAAAATAAAACGTGCCAGCCCGGGGGAAAGTTGCTCGATGTAGGGAGAGGCCCCGCTGACAATAAAGAAGACAAGGACAGCGGGCAATTCCAGCGTCTGGACAAAATAACCAAGCAGAAGTGCGTTATAGAGATCGGTAATAACAGCGAATGGTGTTGAATGCCGGACGCTGTAAAAGAAAACAACAGCTGCCGATACAAAGCACCCTATGCTGCCTGCCAGCGGCAGGGACAGAGAAACATTGCACAATACTGCAAAGAACAGTGTTTCCAGAACCAGGACGACCGCCAGGCCTATGTATTGACGTCGGACATTCATTTCGATGAGAGCATGACAAACACGTATCTGGTCGACCAGATCGGCGCAAAGGGGCGCAGAACAAGGCGCGTTCCACCTCCAACCGTACTCAATGCGTCAATGGACCCCAGAGGAATATTCGCAGGAAATGTCCCCGAGCTGCTCGATGTAACGATGACATCTCCCGTCTGAAAATGCGGAAGCGGCGAGATATAAGAGAGATCGCAATAGTCGCTGTCTGTTCCCCTGACGAGAACATCTTCCCCGCTGCGGGTATTGATGCCGGAAACAACACATCGGCTGTCAAGCGTTGGGATAACCGTTGCCATCGTGCGCGATGCTCCCTTCACTTTTCCATAGACATAGTATTTTCCTGCGCTGTCGGCAACAAGAACTCCCGCTCCATCCTGAACGCCAAGCGCCGTCCCGTGGTCAATAAAAATATCCATGGAACGAACGCCGGCTGCCCGTCCCGTTACCTGCGCGAGGACTGTTTTGACGGGGAGCCGCTGCTGGATCGCGAGCTGTGCCTGCAGCCGGGCGAGTTCTTTACCGTTGTCCTGAGCTATTTTTACCTGGCTGCTGAGGAACTGATTCTGGCTGTGCAGGCTGTCGTTCTCGCTGTAGATGTTGCGTGCGAACAACACAGCTTTTCCAAACGCCGCCACATTATCGGCGGCGGTTGAGATCGCTGTTCCTATTGTATGGGTGACAGTCTGAACATTGCTGAAGATGATGTTGCCAAAATCAAGGCCGTAGGAAGCCAGCCCAATAACAGTCGCCAGCGCCAGAAACAGCGCTATAAACAAAAGGCTTAATGTTCTTCGAGTGGGTTTCCGTACTGGCCCGGGCATTCGTTAAATCAGGACCTCATGCAGAGAATCGTAATTCTCAAGGACTTTCCCCGCCCCCTTGGCAACGCACTGCAATGGGTCTTCTGCGACACTTACGAGGATACCGGTACGGGTGGAAATAAATTTGTCCAGCCCGATAATCAGGGCTCCGCCACCCGAGAGCATGATCCCGCTGTCGATGATATCCGCCGAGAGCTCCGGCGGCGTCAGCTCAAGCGCCGACTTGACTGTTGCAAGGATCTGTTCAAGCGGCTCCTTGAGGGCATCACGGATTTCCTCGCTTGTGACTTCCACCGATTTCGGAAGACCGTTGATAAGGTCTCTGCCGCGCACCTCATAGGTCTTCTCGCTTTCAAGCGGATAGGCGGAACCGATAGCCAACTTCACTTCCTCTGCCGTGACATCTCCGATGAGAAGATTGTACCGACGACGGATATGTGTTGCGATGGCTTCGGTCATTTCATCACCGGCAATGCGCAACGATCTTGATGTAACGATCCCTTTCATGGAGATGACGGCTACTTCTGCCGTTCCACCTCCGATATCGACGATCATGACACCGCGTGCATCGGCTACAGGGAGATCGGCACCGATAGCCGCAGCCATCGGCTCCTGGATAAGTTTTGCCTCGCGGGCGCCTGCATTGAGTGCTGCATCAATAACGGCCTTCATTTCAACCTGCGTGATCCCGGATGGGATTCCCACCAGAACGCGCGGACGTGCAAAGAGGCCTGTTCCAGATGCCTTGCGGATAAAATACTCGAGAAGTTTTTCGGTAACAGTGAAGTCCGCGATGACACCATCCCGCAGGGGACGCGTTACCACGATGGATTGCGGGGTCCGTCCTGCCATCTTCTTTGCATCGTCTCCTACTGCCAGCACCGTTCCGCTCTTGGCATCAGTAGCTACGATGGTCGGCTCACGAATCACCACACCTTTATTCTTGACATATACAACCGTGTTTGCAGTACCCAGATCTATTGCCAGATCCTTCGAGAAAAACGCCACGACTACCTCCCCACATCAACATGCAGCTCATTGCAGAGCGCATAGAAATTACTCATAGTAAAACCGATAACAGTATCCATTGATCCTTCAATACGTTCGATAAAACTCGCGGCAAGTCCTTGAACAGCGTAGGCGCCGGCTTTATCCCGGTACTCGGGATTAGCCAGATATGCTTCCCGTTCCCTGCTGCCAAGCTTGCGCATGAAGACTTTGGTGCTCGACGAAGCGGTCGCTTCGGTTCCTGACGGCATCAGAACAGCGGCCATCGCCGTAATGACACGGTGTTCGCGCCCTTCCAGCAGCGCAAGCATTTCGCGCGCTCTTTCTTCAGTCGCCGGTTTCCCCAGGATATGACCATCGCAGGCGACAACGGTATCTGCGCCAATGACCAGTCCTTCGGTAACATGGGTGCTGCCGGCGCGGGCCTTAGCCAGTGCATTCGATGCAGCGCACTCCTCCGGCCTGGCATCCAGCATGACCTCTCTGGTTTCTGCAGGGACGAGCGAAAACTGGATCCCCCACTCATTGAGCATGTGCGCTCTCCGGGGAGAACTGGAAGCAAGGTAGATCTTCATACGAGTGTGGAGAAAAAAAGAAACAGAAGTGCAAGTCCGACTGTTCCAAGGTTCAGGTTGACAGTCAGGCCCAGCCGGATTTCCATGAAGCCCAGTTGAAGCGTGAAATCGGGGATGCCAAAATGCAATCCCGCCCGCATGAACGGATAATAAGCTCCAAGCACTTCGCCGAGAACGGATCCGAGGATCGCTCCGGCGACAATGAACACTATCGAAATGTTACGATCTTTTCTTCTCACTGTTGCCCCATGTTAGTGTTGCCATGCAGCGCTCGTTCCAATCGGGAAAGAATAACAATCGAAAGTCCCCCGACAAGATATCCGGCTGCTCCACCCGCCACAATAAGGACAGGCAGATAATACCATAGTGTACTCACAGTGTTGGTTATCAACAAGAGCAGGTACTGTGAGATGTTGTTGCATACCCCGCCTATAGTGCTTATGGTCGCGAGCCCAAGGCGTTTTCCAAAGATCCGGCGCAGCAGGACCATAACCAGAACTGCCCCCATGCTGCCGCTGAATGAGAGCAACGAGGTGATCGTGAAGAGATTCCCCTTGAGCAGACCGGTCACGAGTACACGAAGGATGACCAGTCCGATCGTTGTTCCGGGGCCGTAGAGTTCCAGACAGAGCATCGTGCTGATCTGGGAAAGGCCGAGTTTCGCTCCGGGGAGAAAGGCAAGCGGTGGATCGAAATAGTTGATAACGATGGCGACGGCGGCCAGAAGAGAAAACCGGAGCATGTCCTGGGTCGCCCAGTGTCGATTATTGTGCGAGGACATCCACATGCTTTTTTCCGCCTTCTACGGTTACTGTGAGGTGATTGGGGACGCAGATGATCTGGTCTCCCGGGCTGTGCGCCGGTGTCGTATGAACGCATATCTGGTCGGGGCAGGTCGCCCTGGTGACCCGGATCGCGCCCTTTCCATCAGTGTGGAGATCGACAACGCCTATGACGCCGTTGACATGGAAGTCCTGTGCCGTGGAATCTGTCAGGTCGACGGTAAGGACAATATCGCCGTTGACCCGGACGACAGCCCGTGTCCCTGCTGTACGGTGCATGAAAAATGAGGCGATCGCCAGAAGGATGATCGCAGCGGCCACAATGATTGCGACGATGCGATCGCTGGTTTTCATGACGGGTTTCATGAGGCCGGGGCGGGTTCCAGTGTTATGGGGCCCAGTGTGGATTTTCGGCCAGCTGCATCAATGGACACGATAGCGGTGACCCCATCTGGTTTCACCAGGTCAAACAGGTGTTTGTGCGATGCGACGGGTGAGCAGAAGAATACTTTGCCGACGGCATCGCCGAAACCGCCGCGCAGTCCTCCCGGACGGGTGAAGATCGTGGCGCTCTGATTCAATGACGATGGATAACCGGTGACAGGATCGATAATATGACAATACCGGACCCCATTCTTGATAAAGTAGCGTTCATAATCGCCGGAAGTGGCGACAAACGTATCTCCGGTGACAACATACCCTACGATGCCGCTACTTCGTGGATCGCGGATGCCGACTTTCCAGTCGTTCTTGCGTCCGCCGCTGTAAAGCAGCAGATTCCCGCCAAAATCAACGATGACCTCACGCGGTCGCGGCCGGACCGTACGAAGGTATTGCTCCATGACGTCGAGCGAATAGCCCTTGGCGATTCCGCCCAGATCAATGCGGGCACGGGTATCCTGAAGCCGGGCGGTGTTCCCGCTGAGGACAAGCTGATCGAGATTCGTATAGGGCAGCACGGCCTTGATTTCTGCAGAAGAAGGAATCCTGAACTGCTTCTTTGTAAAACCCCACAATGATGAGAGGGGTGAAATGGCGATATCGAATTTATCCTGCGGAGAGATATCGGCCACTTTGAACGCCAGTCGCAGGAGGTCTGCATATTCCGGGGTGAGAGACACGGCCTGTTTTCCTGCCGCCGTATTGATCTTGACTGTTTCGGACCCGGTCTTGTAATAACTGGTCATATTTTCGACGTTCTGTGCAAGCGCATAGAGCTGTTTGTTGATCGTCGCAGCTCTTCCGCCGGTGGTTTTGATGGTAAGCACGGTATCCATGAGGAAATATGTGCTGGTAACAGGCTGCGACGCTGTGTGCGTTGTAATAAAAACTATGGCTCCTGTGGCGACGATGGCCAGAATGAGAGCCGCTGTGATACCCCTTTTCATTATTTCTCCTTATCGAGCACCAGTGCAAGGGTTCTTCCACAATGGCTGCATTTTCCGTCTGTGACGAAGGAAAGGTCAAGCGGCCGTGCCGTTCTGTCAATAACGACCGAATAACAGTTTGGGCACATTGTGTTATTGAAGAAATGACCATGGCAGTTGCTCAGGTAGACAAAGCCGATATGTTGCCTGTGTGCAGATTCTACAAGGTTCTCCAAAAAAGGCATGACGGGTCCCTTCCGAATCATGAAGCCATGTTCCGGAGCGATAGCTCGCAGGTGGAGAGGAATGTCCTTGCGGAGGTCGTGAGCGATCCAGTCAAGTAACGCCTCGTATTCTTGTTCCTGAGCCGCACTGTCATTCTGGATGTCCAGCATGAGTTCGACATGAATACCTGTTTCCACGGCAGACTGCGCAAGCAGGCGGGTCTGCTGGAAAATCTGCGGCGTCCCTCCCGCCGATCGGTATGTCTCCTCTGAAAACCCCTTGAACCGTATGAGCAGTGCATCAACGATTTCCGGGGAATCCGCAAGCAATTCTGGAGTCAGCCCGCCATTGGTCGCAACGATGACTTTTTGACCAATGGCATGCATAGCCTTGGAGCAGGCCGTAATATTGTCCCAGTGGAGCGCTGGTTCTCCACCGCTCCAGGCAATGCCTGCAAACGGGAGATCGGACTGCATTTCTTTGACGACGGCAGTCAGTTGTCCAGGGTCGTAGGGCGACCATTCCTGAGAATGTGCGAGTAACGGGCGGTCACAGTAGGGACATCGCAGCAGACATCCCGGAATCTCCAGGACAAGGACCGACCTGCCCGGCAGATAATGGTAAATAGGCAGTTCCTCGATCTCTGCAAGATAAGGACGTCCTAAAGTATCATTCGGCTGGTTGGCTCTCCTCATATCTCCTCAGAAGGTCAGTGACCTTTACACACTATATCATAACAACGCAACAGCAAAACAAAGGGCATGTTATCCGGCAAATGTCCTTCGTTTTGCTGCAGCGTTTGTCGTTCCGCGGCAGCGAGATGCACTGTCTGATGGTGCTTAGACGCGTATACCCGCTTTTGCCTGACTTTCAACCATCTCCCTGCCCAGTGCGAGGGCCTTCAGGTTCAGATCGATGTACTGTTTCTTGACACGGAGAGCGACGGCTTTTTCAAGAGATTCGCGCGTGACGATGCCGGTTATTCCCTGGATGATGCCCAGGAGAACGATGTTCAGGCCCAGTTCAGAATGAAGTCGTTCCAGCAGCATACTGCGGATGGGCAGAGCCAGGACATCCTTGCAGTTCTCTTCGTTCAGGAACTCCGGCGTGGTCATGGAAGACGCATCAATGATGACGAGAGTCTTGCGCGTAATGCCTCCGCCATATTGCTTCAGGCCCTCGTCCGTCATGGCGGCGAGAATGTCGGGATCCGTGACCTTGGGATAGGCGATGGGCCGGTTGGAGACAATGAGCTCCGCCTTGGTTGTTCCCCCGCGGGCTTCTGCGCCATAGACCTGACTCTGCGTGATGGTTTTCCCCTCCATGATTGCGGCTTCGGCAAGGATGATGGAACCGAGGATCAGTCCCTGCCCACCGCTGCCGGTCATCCGAAGCTCAAAACGTTTATCGCTCATGTTACTTTTGCTCCCTGGACGCGGTCGCTGGTTGCGACACAGTGCGTTCAATGTTGACAAATTCACCAATGATGGTTTTTCCGGTCAATTCTTCCGATGTTTTTTTGTCGGCTACACTTTTCAGGACCAGCCAGTCTTTCTGGGAAACGATCATCTTGCCCGCAGTGCCTTTTTTGTTGAAACGTCCAAAATAGGTGGGACATTGAGAGATGACGTCGACCAGTGAGAAGCCGGTATGATGGATGGCTTTCTTGAGGTGATCCGTCAGGTGTTTGGTGAAGTAGACCCCTGATCGTGCGACATATGTCGCTCCAGCTCCTGCAGCAAGGTTCACCAGGTCGAACGGGCGATCGAGATTTCCATTCGGAGTCGTTGTTGTGAACGAGGACAGCGGTGTGAGCGGCGATGCCTGCCCTCCGGTCATTCCATAGTTGAAGTTGTTGAAAATAACGACGGTTATGTCGACATCGCGACGTGCTGCATGAATGAGATGATTCCCGCCGATCGCAGAGCTGTCCCCGTCTCCCGTAAGGACGATAACGGTAAGCGAGGGATTGGCCAGCTTGATGCCGGTGGCAACCGGGATCGCCCTTCCATGAAGGGTGTGAACATTGTCGAAATTCGTATAGGCGGGTGCCCGTGACGAGCATCCGATTCCTGAAACGAGGACGACTTTGTCAGGATCGAGGTCAAGCTGGTCTATGGCTTCCAGCAGTGAATGGAGGATGATTCCGTTTCCGCAGCCCGGACACCAGATATTGGGAAGACGCTCGCTGCGCAGGTAATCGTATCTCATAGATTTTCCTCCTTCACAAAGTCCAGAAGTTCTTGAGGGCTGATAAGATCCCCGTTGATTTTGTTCACGGGCACGACTTTCCGGGAGTCTCCGAAGACCCTCTTGAGAAGAA